>JALYZB010000060.1 GCA_030945945.1 Actinomycetota bacterium
TAGCCGATCGGCTACTTCAACGCGCTGCAGGGCCAGGCGTTCGGCCTGGAGCGCTCGCGTGGCACCGCGCTGCAGGGGCTGCAGACCGGGCTGAGCTCGGTCTTCGGCCAGCTCGGCGGCTCACAGCAGACCGGAGACGACGTCTACACGACGCTCGACGCCAAGGCCCAGCGGCTCGCCGCGCAGCTGCTGGCGGGGCGGGGCGGCGCGGTGGTGGCGATCACGCCGGCGACCGGCGCGGTCAAGGTGCTCTATGCCAACCCCAGTTACAACAACAACCAGTACAACCCGGCCACGACCTCCACCTTTGACCGGGCCACGCAGTCCAGCTACCCCCCGGGCTCCACGTTCAAAGTGGTGACGGCGACGGCGGCGATCGACAGCGGCCGCTACACGCCCAACTCGATCGTCAACGGCAAGTCCCCGGTGACGATCTCCGGCGTCCCGCTCAACAACGACAACAATCAGAGCTTCGGCCCGATCGACCTCACCACCGCGCTGACCTACTCGGTCAACACCGTCTGGGCCCAGGTGGCCGAGAACCTCGGCCGGGGCACGATGACCCGGTATATGCGCCGGTTCGGGTTCTACGCCAAGCCGCCGCTGGACCTGCCGCCCGGCGAGCTGAACTTCTCCGCGGCCCAGGGACCGAACGGGAACTTCTATCGCCCGGGGAGCCCGAACGAGGACATCGGCCGGATCGCCATCGGCCAGGGCGGATTGCTGGTGACGCCGCTACAGATGGCGATGGTCGCCTCGGCGGTCGCCAATCACGGCACACTAATGACCCCTCGGCTGACCGACCGCGTCGTCGACCCCGACGGTCGCACGATCGAGACGGTCGCGCCGAGCGTCTACCGCCAGGTGATGACGCCCGCCACGGCGACGGCGGTCGCCGCGATGATGAAAAAGGTCGTCGACGAGGGCACCGGCACGGCGGCCCAGCTGGGCTCCGGGATCACCTTCGCGGGCAAGACCGGCACCGCATCGGTCGGCACGACGGGTTCGAACCTCACCCAGCCGTGGTTCATCGGCTTTGCCCCGATAGACCGCCCCAAGGTCGCGGTCGCGGTGACGATCGAGCGCACCCAGGGCCAGTTCGGCGGCCAGGTCGCCGCCCCGATCGCCAAGGCCATCGTCCAGACGCTGCTCGCCGAGGGTCAGTGACGATGTCGATCCCGATCCCCAACACGTTGATCGACGGCCGCTACCGGGTGCTGTCGCGGCTGGGCTCGGGCGGAATGGCCGACGTCTTCCTGGCCGAGGACCAGCAGCTCGGCCGCAAGGTCGCGCTGAAGCTGCTGCACGGCCGTTTCGCGGCCGACCCGGACTTCGTCGAGCGCTTTCGACGTGAGGCCCAGTCCGCGGCCGGCCTGCAGCATCCCCACGTGGTCAGCGTGTATGACCGGGGCAGCTGGGACGACACCTACTACATCGCAATGGAGTACCTGCCGGGACGCTCGCTCAAGCAGCTGATCCGCGAGGAGGCGCCGCTGGATCCGGTGCGGGCGATCGACATCGCGCTGCAGCTGCTGCAGGCCGCCAGCTTCGCCCATCGTCGCGGGATCATCCACCGCGACCTCAAGCCCCACAACGTGATCATCGACGACAGCGACGAGGCCAAGGTCACCGACTTCGGCATCGCGCGGGCGGGCGCGTCGGACATGACCGAGACCGGCTCGATCATGGGCACGGCGCAATACCTCTCGCCTGAGCAGGCGCAGGGCTACTCGGTCGCCGAGGCCTCTGACCTCTACTCGATCGGCGTCGTCCTGTACGAGATGCTGACCGGGTCGGTTCCGTTTGACGCCGATGCGGCGGTGACGATCGCGCTCAAGCACGTGTCCGAGGCGCCGCGCCCGCTGCGCGAGCTCAACCCGTCGGTCCCGGCCGAGCTCGAGCAGGTCGTACTCTGGACCCTGAACAAGAACTCGGCCGACCGCCCGGCCAGCGCCGACGACCTGATCGCGGCGCTGAAGAGCGCCCGCGCCACGCTGCTGGGCGAGCCGATCGGTCAGAACACGGCGAGCATGGCGGCCGTCCTTCCGGTTGCCGTGCCGCTCCCGGGCCCCGTTCCCTACCCGGACCCCAACCCGAGCACCAACGGCTACGTCGTTGAGGAACCGGTCGCCGGGCGCCGCCGCTGGCTGCCGTGGCTGCTGGCCGCCCTGATCCTGCTGCTCGTCGCCGGAGCGGCGGCAACCGCCTACCTGGTCACCCGCCCCAAACAGGTCGCGGTGCCACCCGTCACCGGGGATCCGCTCAACACCGCCCGGACCGTGCTACAGAACGCTGGCTTTCAGGTCGGGCCGCCGCTCAACGTGGCCAGCCCGCGTGCGCCCGGAACGGTGATCGGCGAGTCGCCCGGCGGCGGCCAGAAGGCCGACAAGGGCTCGACGGTCACGCTGACCGTCTCGCAGGGGCCCGGTACTCACGCGATCCCGTCGGTGGTCGGGCTCAGCCGTGCCGCGGCGGCCAAGGCGGTCAGGCGGACCGGGGCGGCGGTGCGAACGGTCACCCAGCCCTCCCAGCAGTACCCCAGCGGGCAGGCGACCGGAACCGATCCCAAGGCCGGTGCCCAGGTCAACCCAGGCACGCTGGTCACCGCGTTCATCTCCAGCGGCAAGCCGCCGCAGCCGATCCCCGACGTCACCGGCGAAAGCCAGACCCAGGCCGAGGCCGACCTGACCAACAAGGGCTTCATGGTCTCCAGCAGCCCCCAGACCTCCTCGACGGTCAAGGCGGGCAACGTGATCAGTCAGAGCCCCGCCGGCGGCGGGTTGGCGCTCCCGGGGAGCACGGTGAGCATCGTCGTCGCCACCGCGCCGGCAACCGTCCGGGTGCCCAACGTGGTCGGGGACACCTCCGCCGCGGGGAAGCTCGCGCTCACCTCCGCCGGCCTGACGATCGCCACCACGACCAAGTCCACCACCAACCCCGCCGAGGACAAGATCGTGCTCTCGCAGTCGCCCACCGGCGGCCAGGTCAAGAAGGGCTCGGCGGTCAGTGTCGTGCTCGGCAGGTACACACCGCCGACCAACACCACGACCTCGTCGACCGCCCCGACCTCGTCGACCACCCCGACCTCGAGCAGCTCCTCTTCCTCGTCATCAACGACCACCTCGAGCTCGTCGACCGCCCCCAACGGAATCGGCTGATGGCGCGGGCCGATGGTCTCCGGGTTGCTGTGCTCAGCGGCGGCCGATCCTCCGAGCACGACGTCTCGCTGCGCTCGGCGGCCTCGGTCGCCGGGGGGTTGCGCAGCGCCGGCTACGAGGCGGTCACGATCGACATCGGGCGCGACGGGGTCTGGCGCCGCGACGGTGCGCCGGTGGCCGTGGCGCCCGGCACCGGCCTGGATGGCTTTGACGTCGTCTTCCCGGTCCTGCACGGTCCGTTCGGGGAGGACGGGACGGTGCAGGGGCTGCTCGAGTGCCTGGACGTTCCCTACGTGGGCGCCGGCGTCCTCGCCTCCGCGGCGTGCATGCACAAGGTTGTCTTCAAGGAGTTGATGGCGCAGGCCGGGCTGCCCCAGATCGACTACCGGGCGGTCCGTGAAGCCGACCATCGCGATGATCCCGCCGCGGTGCGCCGCACGCTGTCGCCGCTCGGGCTGCCGTTGTTCGTCAAGCCCGCTCGCCTCGGGTCATCGGTGGGCATCGTCCGCGTGGCCTCTGACGACGACGTCGCCGCCGCGCTGAACACCGCCTTCGAGCACGACTCGCTGGCGATCGTCGAGGCGGCAGCAATCGGGCGCGAGATCGAGTGCTCGGTGATCGGCAACGAGGATCCGGTGGCGTCGATGCCCGGCGAGATCTTGCTCGCCGGGGGCGAGGGCGGTTGGTACGACTACGAGGCCAAGTACCGGCCCGGCGGCATGGAGCTCGTCGTTCCGGCCCGGATCGGTCCGGCGCTGACCGCGCGGGTTCGCGAATTGGCCGTCGCGGCCTTCCTGCGCTCCGGATGCATGGGGCTGGCCCGAGCCGACTTCTTCATCGTCGGCGAGAGGGTGCTCATCAACGAGCTCAACACGATGCCCGGGTTCACCGAGACGAGCGTGTTCGGCTCGCTGTTCGCGGCCAGCGGCGTCTCCTATCCCGAGCTGCTGGACCGGCTCGTCGGCTTCGCGATGGTCCGGCACGCCGCCGAGCGCGCCCACCGCTTCTGACCGCTCAATAGTACAGAGCGACCTCGTTGATCGCCGCCTGCGTGTGGGGTCCGAGGCTCGTGATCCAGACCAGGTAGTAGCGGTACCGGACGCCGCGGGTCAGCAAGCGCAGGTTCTGCATCGTCCCGACCGACAGGGCGCCGCCGATGTGCGCCCAGCCCGCGGGGCCGGTGTCGAACACGCCCGGCTTCGGGCTCGTGCGCCGGGCGAAGATCTGGACGCGGATCCCGGGGGTCGTGGTGTCGATCACCATCGCGCGCGCGGCGACGCCGGGGGAGGCATCCACATACAGGCCGACGCCGGGCTTGCTCTGCAGGCCGTAGTAGTAGATCTGCGTCGTCCAGGCCGTGTTGCGGTCGTCGTCGATCGCCAGCCCGACCTGGCCCGGGTTCTGGGTCTTGGGGCCGCTGATCGCGTCAGGGTTGTAATCGTGGGCGCAGGCGGCGCACAGGTTCACCTGCCCGTGGGAGGCCGGGGGAGGAGCTTGAGGGAGGTTGCCGGCACCGTGGTGGGCGCGACCGGCCACGAGGATCAGGACCGCGACCGCGGTGAGGATCACGACCATCAGGGCAATCAGCGCTGCCGCCGGGTGGCGCACGCGCAGCGGCACGCGGCGCTGGGCACGGGAGGGCAGAGTGCGCAGCACGCTCGTCGCCTGCCCGGTGACCCCACCGGCGCGGGCGCTCTCCATCGCGAGCACGTCCTCGAGGTCGGCGATCATCTCCGCGTCGTCGGCATAGCGGTCGTCCTGGCGCTTGGCCGTTGCGGTCTCGACCACCGAGGCCAGCGCGGCTGACACGCCGGGACGGGCCCGCTGCACATCGGGCAGCGTCTCGCGAACGTGCTTCATCGCCACGGCGACCTGGTTGTCGCCCTTGAAGGGGACCTCGCCGATGAGCATCTCGTAGAGCACGACTCCGAGCGAGTAGAGGTCGGACTGTCCGGTCACGTGCTGACCGAGGGCTTGCTCGGGCGAGACGTAGTCGGTGGTGCCGAGCACGCGACCGTCGACGGTCAGCCCATCCTCCTCCAGGGTCCGGGCGATCCCGAAGTCCGTCACCTTGGCCGCTCCCTCCTGGTCGATGAGGACGTTCTGAGGCTTGACGTCACGATGGACGATGTGACGCGCGTGGGCGGCGCCGAGCCCGCGCGCGATCTCGATCGCGTAGGCCACCGCCTCGGGCACGGGCAGCCGGCCCTGGCGGCGAATCCGCTCCTTGAGCGTTTCGCCCTCGACGTACTCGAGCACGATGTAGGGCCTGGGGTGGGCGGGGTCCGAATCTTCGCCGGCGTCGATCACCCCGACGATGTTCGGGTGCGAGAGCTGGGCCACCGCGCGTGCCTCGCGGCGGAAGCGCTCGAGCTGATCGGAATCCGCGGCGACCTCGCGGTTCATCAGCTTGACCGCGACCTGGCGCTCGAGCGTCTCGTCGAAGGCCCGGTAGACCGTCGACATCCCGCCCGCGCCGACGCGTGCCTCCAGTCGGTAGCGGCCGTTGAGGCTGGTGCCGAGCAGGATGCTCATCTCAGGTGCGGGGGTACCCGGAACTCACGGCCGAGCCTACATTGTGAGCCACGCGTCGCGGTCGCGTCCCACGCGCAGCCGCGCTCAGGCGGCGCGCAACCCGTCCCCGTCGCCTTCGAGCCCCAGCCCAGGCATCTGCACCCGGCCCGCCCGGTCGGTCACGGCGCCGATCACCGCCGTGCCGGGGTGGTGCTCGGCGAGCAGCGAGACGGCGGCGTCGGCGTCCTGGGCGGCGACGATCACGCAGAAGCCGCAGCCCATGTTGAACACCTCCCACATCTCGGCCGGGCTGACCGCGCCGAGCCGGGCGATGAGGCCGAACACCGGGAGCACGGGCAGCGGTGTGGTGATCTCAAAGCCGACGCCGTCGCCCAGACGCAGGAGGTTGGCCAGGCCGCCGCCGGTGATGTGGGCCAATCCGTTCACCGGAGTGGCGCTGCGCAGCAGGGCGAGGATCGCCCGCACGTAGATCATCGTTGGCTCGAGCAGCACGTCGGCCACGCTGGCGCCGTCCAGCTCCCCCGGCGTGGCATCCAGGGCAAGGCCACCGTCCTGCGTCAGCGCCCGCCGCGCGAGGGTCAGTCCGTTGGCGTGCACGCCCGAGGCGGGGATCCCGATCAGCGCATCGCCCGCGGCGCAGGCCAAGCCGTCGACGATCCCGTCGAGCGCAACCGTCCCAAAGGCCGACCCCACGAGATCGAAGCCATAGGGCGACGGATGTCCGCGGATCACCTCGGGCAGCTGGCAGACCTCGCCGCCGGGGATCTCGACCCCGGCCGCCTCGGCGCCGACCTTCAGGCCGACCGCGAGCTCGCGCAGCAGCGCGGGATCGACGGCCTCGACGGCGAGGTAATCGAGCAGCGCGAGCGGCTCGGCGCCGACGCAGATGAGGTCGTTGACGTTCATCGCCACGCAGTCGATCCCGATCGTGTCAAAGCGGGCCGCCTGCTCGGCGACGATCACCTTGGAGCCGACGCTGTCGGTAGCCAGGGCGACGCCGAGGTTGGGCGCGATCCGCAGGACGCTCGCGTAGTGCCCGGGCAGCGGCACCGACAGCGACTCGCGCCCGGTCTCGATCGTGCGCAGGATCGAGACCAGGGCGGCAACTCCCCGGTCGGCTTGCTCGGTGTCGACTCCGGCGGCGGCGTAGGCGTCCTTCACGGCGCCATTGTCGTACATCAGCCGGACCCGACTGCGCGCTGTCGCAGCCGGACAAGCACCGCTCCCGCCAGGGCGATCCGATACGCGGCGTAGGGCAGCAACGAGCGGTCGCGCTCGACCTGGTGGATCACCCAGGTCGAGCCCAGGGTGGACGCGAACGAGGCCGTGGCACCGGCGGCGAAGGGGACGGCGGTTCCGGCGGGCAGCCCGCGACCGACCAGTCGGGCACCTTTGAGCAGGGTTGCCCCGGCGATCACCGGCAGCGCGACGTGGCGCGAGAGTCGGTTGGCGTCCGCCCGGGTGAAGCGCCGGCGGCGCGCGGCGGCGAGGGTGGCGCCGTTGCGCGAGACCCCGGGAACCAGCGCGCACGCCTGCGCGATGCCCAACCACAGCAGGTCGGCGGAGCCGGCGTCCTGCGCACGCCGCCGTTGCGGGCTGCGGTCAGCCCAGACCATCGCCGCCGAGCCGGCCAGCAGTCCGGCCGCGATCGTCGGCGGGGTGCCGAGATGGGCCTCGATCGGGCGCTCGAGCCGATATCCGATCACCGCCGGGGGCGCGAAGGACAGGCCGAGCAGCCACAGCGATCGCAGACTGAGCCCGTGAAGGGCCTCGACGACCTCGGCCCGCAGGGTGATCAGCAGGGCAGCGGCGGTCCCGGCGTGCAGCGTGACCTCGAACGCCTTGCGCAGCTCGGGGTCCAGGCCGTCATGGCTCCAGCCGAGCATCCACGGGATCAGCGTGATGTGGCCTGAGGAGGAGATCGGCAACAGCTCGGCGGGTCCGTGGAGGGCACCGAGGGTCAGCGCATGGCCGAGCGGCAGCCGGTCAGCTGCCGGCATCGGCGGCCGTCTCGGGGCCGCCGCTGCCTCCGTCGCGACGACGACGGACCACCAGGTAGACGATCCCCACCACCACGCCCACCACGACGAAATAGTCCACGTAAGCCAGGCCGTCCTTGACGTTGTGCCAGTTGCTCTTGGTCAGCAGGCCGATCCAGCCGAGCAGCAACACCCAGGGGATGCAGCCGGCTACGGTCAGGGCCGAGAAGCGCCAGAACGGCATCCGGGCTGCCCCGGCTGGAAGCGAGATGAACGTGCGCACGAGCGGCATCACCCGGGTGACCAGCACGGTCACCGAGCCGTAGCGCTCAAACCAGCGATCGGCTCGCGCGAGCTGCCCGGGGGAGATGTGCAGGGCCCTGCCGTGGCGCTCGAGCAACTCCAGGCGGCCGTAATAGCCCACGCCGTAAGCCAGCCACGAGCCGACCAGGTTGCCGACTACCCCGGCGACGGTGATCGACAGCAGGCTGTAGTGATGGGTGGCGACGTTGAAGCCCGCGAACAGCATCGTGACCTCCGAGGGGATCGGTATGCACGCGCTCTCGAGCGTCATGAGCAGGAAGATCCCGACCAAGCCGGCCGAGCCCACGAGGCTCGTCGCGGTATCGGCGAGCGAGGCAGTAATCGAGGCGATCTCCGGAGACACGCCGTCAAGGCTATCGTCAGCGCCGCCGGGCAAGCCGCCGGCCGCGCATGAACATCTGGATCGACCTGACCAACTCCCCCCACGTCCTGGTCATGCGACCGGTGATCACGGATCTCCGCCGCCGGGGTCATGACGTTCAGGTCACCGCTCGCGACTTCGCTCAGACGCTGGAGCTCTGCCGGCGCTTTGACATCGCCCACACGGCCATCGGCCACCACCGCGGCGCCGGCCTGGCCGACAAGGCCCGGGGGCTCGCCGCGCGGTCGCTTGCGCTGGCGCGGTGGGCGCGTCTGCGGGGCTTTGACCTGGCCCTGGGCCATGGCTCCAACGACGTGACCGTAGCCGCCACGCTGTTGCGCATCCCCTCGGCGACCACCTTTGACTACGAGTGGGCAACGGTCCAGCACACGGTCAACTGCCGCCTGGCGGCGGCCGTGGTGGTGCCCGACGTGATCCCGCCCGAGCGCCTGTACCGGTATGGCGCGCGCGGCAAGCTGGCGCCCTATGCGGGTCTCAAGGAGGAGTACTACCTAGCGGACTTCGAACCCGATCCGGCCGTCCTGGCCCAGCTCGGACTGGACCCGGGCGCACCGATCTCGCTGATCCGCACCCCGCCGGCGGTGTCGCTCTACCATCGGTTCGAGAACGACCTGTTCGGCTCGGTGCTCGCCCGCCTGCGCGGCGGCCAGACGGTGGTGCTGCCCCGCACCTCCGAGCAGCGCACCGAGCTGGCCCGCGACGGCGGGTTCATCGTCCCCGAGCAGGCGATCGACGCCCAGTCGCTGATCGCCTACGCCGATCTCGTCGTTTCCGCCGGGGGCACGATGAACCGCGAGGCGGTCGCGCTCGGCACGCCGGTGCTCACCGTCTTTGAGGGGCGTCTGGGCGCCGTCGATGAGCGGCTGATCGCCGAGGGGCGGCTGCGGCGGCTGCGGCGCCCTGAGGAAGTCTCGGTGGTCAAGCGCCGCGCCGGGGAGACGGGCGGGGATCGGATCCGCCGTGATCCGGCGATCCTCGCCGACCTCCTGCTCAGCGCCCGCCGCTAGCGTCGCCGCGGAGGGCAGGGTGCGCGATCGGCGCCAGGTGAGTGTTGCCGCACGGTTAGCGTCCGGTGAGCCGACTTCCACAAGCCGTGCCTCGGCCCCGAATGACGGCCCAATGGCTGGTACCGTGCGGTCCTCTCGTGTCTGACACCACGCTAGAGACGCCGCACGTTCTCGCCGGAGAGGACCCCAAACCGCCGCGGCACGACGATCCCAATCAGCGCCGTTCGCCGGTGGCCCGCTACGCATGGTGGTTGGTCGCTGCCGGCGTGGCGCTCGTCTCCGTCATTGTCGTGCTCGTCGCCAAAACGCGGCCCGGGTATGACCCTTACGGCTGGCTGGACTGGGGCTATCAGACGCTTCGCGGCACGATGGACCTCGGCGGCGCCCCGTCCTGGAAGCCCTTCACCTACATCTTCACGCTGCCCTTCTCGCTGTTCGGGCACTACGCACTGTGGCTGTGGATGTTCACCTCGGTCGCGATCTCGCTGTCGGGCGCCGTGTTCGGCGGGCGGATCGCCTATCGGGTCATCGCGCGCGATTCCGAGAGCCGCTGGCCGGCGATCGTTTCCGCGATCGTGGGCGGAGCGGCCGTGCTCGGCATCCAGCAGTACTTCCACTACCTGCTCTCCAACCAGTCGGACTCGATGCTGGTCAGCGTCTGCCTGGCCGCGATCGACTGCTGCCTGGTCGGCCGCTACCGGTGGGCGTACTGGCTCGGGATCCTGGCCTCGCTGGGGCGGCCCGAGGTGTGGCCGTTCGTCGGTCTCTACACGCTGTGGGCGTGGCGCAAGGTGCCCTCGATGCGATGGATGCTCTACGCCGGCCCGGTGCTCGTCGCCTTCATGTGGTTCGGCGTGCCGACGATCACCAACCACCGTCCCAACATCGCCGGTCAGCTCGCGCTGCGCTCCCCCCGAGAGTGCAAGTCGAACAAGATCGTCTGCACGACGAGCCGGTTCCTGGACCTGGACATCCTCCCCGTGCAGTTGGCGGCGCTGGTCGCGCTGGGGATCGCCGCCCTGCGACGCAACCGGGCGGTGCTCCTGCTGTGGGGATGCGTCGCGCTATGGGTCGTGACCGAGATCGCGTTCGCCCTGCACGGCTTCCCCGGCGTGCCCCGCTACCTGTTTGAGGCCGCCGGACTGCTCGGCGTGCTCGCCGGGATCGGGGTCGGTTTCCTGCTGCTCGACGCCTCGCGCCTGATCGCGGCGCTTCCGCGCGGGACGGGGATCCCGGTGGCGGTGGCGCTGGTGGCCTTCATGGTTCCGAGCGCGATCTCCCAGGCGAGCTTGGAGCACAAGGACATCCGCCATGAGCAGGCGCGGACCAAGGAGATCAACAAGCTGTCGTCCTTCCTGAGCGCGCTCGGCGGGGTCAACCACGTGGAGCGCTGCGGGCGGCCGGTGCTCAACGTCGAGTACGTCAGCATCATGGGCTGGTACACGCACCGCAACACGGGGACGATCGGCTACCGCCCGCTGATCGAGCTGCACCACCGCAGGTACCCGATCGTCGTGTTCTCGACCTTCACCAACGGCTGGAGCGTCAAGAGCTATCGCATCAAACCGGCTGATAAGGCCCGGTGCGCGAACCTCAAGGCGCTCTACGTGCCCACCGCACGCCATCCCGCCGGCGTGCTGATCCCCAAGTAGCGCGCTCAGCGACCCTGAGCCGCCGGCCCGCTCTGACGACGGCCGGCGCCCGCGGTGACCACTAGACTTTCGCCCCGCATGCGCAGGCGGATCAAGTCCGCGGCCTTTCCCGTCCATCGGCACGCACTGCCTCAGCTGCTGCTGGACGGGGTTCTGGTCGCGCTCGCATACTTCCTCGCCTTCTGGCTGCGCTTCGAGGGCAGCTTTCGCGGGACCAACGCCCGCTTCGAGCATCTCCTGGAGGCGACGGCACCGTGGGTGGTCCCCGTCACCCTGATCGCACTCGCCGGCTTCGGCCAGTATCAGCGCCTCTGGCGGTTCGTCGGTCAGCGCGACTACGAGGCCGTGCTCAAGGCCGTCGTCGTGGCCACGGTGATCGTCGTCGGGGTGATCGCCCTGCTGCACCCGGTCCAGTGGGTCGCCACGCACCGGGTCTGCCCGGAGGGCAACTGCCGGGTTCACGGCGGCTACAGCTTTGCTGGGGAACCCGCGGTCGTCGTTCCCCTCCCGGCCAGCGTCATCGCGCTGTTCTTCCTGCTGTCGGTCGGCCTGTTGCTCGGCGCACGCTTTGCCGTGCAGCTGATCACCGACGGCCGGGTACGCAGCTTCCGGGTCGGCAAGGGCTTTCGCGAGGTCCTGATCGTCGGTGGCGGCGACGGTGGCCGGCTCGTGGTCCGCGAGCTGATGCGCAACCCGCAGCTGGCGCTGCGGCCGGTCGGATTCCTCGACGACGATCCGCGCAAGCGCGGTATCAAGGACGAGCACGGCCTCAAGGTCCTCGGCAACACCGACGGCGACCTGGACCGGGTGCTCGACGAGGTCGAACCCGACGAGGTGGTGATCGCGATGCCCTCCGCGCCGGGGGTCCTGCGGGCCCGGGTGGTCGGCGCCTGCCGCCAGCGCGGGATCCCCGTACGGACGATGCCGACCGTGTTCGAGCTGTTGCGCGACGGTTCCGGCCAGCTGCGCGTGACTCGGCAGCTGCGCGAGGTCCGGGTGGAGGACATGCTCGGTCGCGAGCCGGTGCACGAGGAGCTCGAGCGGGTCGGCGCCTACCTGCACAACGAGACGGTGCTCGTCACCGGCGCCGGCGGCTCGATCGGCTCCGAACTGTGTCGGCAGATCGCCCGCGTCGGTCCCCGCCGGATGATCCTCGTCGACCACGCCGAGGACAACCTGTTCGAGATCTTCCGTGAGCTCGAGGAGGACCGCCACGTCCGCACCGCGCTGCCGGTGCTCGCCGACTGCAAGGAGCAGGAGCGCATGCGTGAGGTGCTGGCCGAGCACCGGCCGTCGGTTGTCTTTCACGCCGCCGCCTACAAGCACGTCTCGATGATGGAGCAGAACCCCGTCGAGGCCGTCCGCAACAACGCGCTGGCCACCCGACTGATGACCCGTCTGTGCGGCGAGGCGGGGGTGGCGACGTTCGTCCTCGTGTCCACCGACAAGGCGGTCATGCCCGCGACGGTGATGGGCGCCTCCAAGGCGCTGGCCGAGTGGGCGGTCGAGGCCGCCGCGGCCCGGTTCACCGGCACTCGCTACGCGACCGTCCGCTTCGGCAACGTGCTCGCCTCCTCGGGCTCGGTCGTGCCGATCTTCCGTCGCCAGATCGCCGCCGGCGGTCCGGTGACCGTCACCGATGCCCGCATGACCCGCTATTTCATGACCATCCCAGAGGCCGTCCAGCTGATCATCCGCGCCGGATCGCTCGGCCAGGCCAGCGGCGAGGTGTTCGTGCTCGAGATGGGCGAGCCGGTCAAGATCATCGA
>JALYZB010000080.1 GCA_030945945.1 Actinomycetota bacterium
GGGCGACCGTGATCAACGTCCCGTCGAGCTGCAGCAGGGCGGCGGCAGCGGTGCACGCGGCCAGGCGCCGCCAGGCGGCGCGGGAGACCGGCGGACGGCCGTCGGGCTCACCTCGCCGGCGTCCGTGGCGACGGGGCGCGGCGTTGGGGACGGCGGTGGACATGGAGTCAGTATCACGCGCGTGCCGGCCCGGTGAGCGCAACCCCCGGCAGAGTCGTGATACGCGGCGATAAAATCTGGCCCATGTCATTCACCCGGCAGTACCGCAGCAACAACCTCCCCGGACAGACTCTCACGCGGGACGAGACCCGCACTGTGTTCGGCCAGGTCATGGGCCTCGTGGCGCTGACCGTCGGATGCGCCGCGCTCGGCGCCTACATCGGTCGCAACCTCACCGGTGGCACCGGCCTGGGGTTGTTCCTCGGCGCCTTTGCCTGCATCTTCGCTCTGCAGTTCGCGGCCGCCCGCGGTCATGACCAGCTCGCCACCGCCCTGCTGTTCGGTCTCGGGCTGCTGCTCGGGATGGCCGTCGGGCCGGTGCTCGCGGTCTACGCCAAGAGCGATCCGGCCGTCCTGTGGCAGTCCGCCGGCGCGACCGGCGCGTTCGTCGGCGGCCTGGGCGCCTACGGCTACGCGACCCGGCGCAACCTCTCGTCGTGGGCACGGACCCTGTTCTGGGCGCTGCTGGCGCTGATCGTCTTCGGCCTCGTGCTGATCTTCGTCAACGTCCCGGGCGGCAACCTGATCTACAACGTGCTCGGGCTGGTCATCTTCGGCGGCTTCACGATCTTCGACTTCAACCGCCTGCGCCGCGCCTCGATGAGCAGCGCGGTGCCGATCGCAGCCGGGATCTTCCTGGACATCTTCAACGTGTTCCTGTTCATGCTCCGGATCTTCGGCGGTGGCCGGCGCTGAGTCGGAGTCAGGACTCCGGTACGTAGTGACGCCCGCCGGTTGAGTCCTGCCAGACCCGCATCACCGCGCCCGTGCGGGGGTCGCGGAAGCGCTCGCTGGTCGGCTGCCAGGTTGGGTCCGGCGCATCGGCGTGACCGTGGCCCCGGCGGCCGCGGGCTCGGGCCGAGGCCGGAGCCGGCGGGACCGCGCCGCCAGGCAGATCGGGCAGGTCAGCCATGACCGCGGCGGCCTGCTCGCGCGTCTGCGCGGCGCTGACGCGCTCGATCCGTACTTCGAGGTCCTCGAGAGTGATGTCCCCGGCGCCAGCGTGCGCCGACAGGGCCTCGAAGAGCCGCTCGCGGTCGGCATCGTTGAGCTGCACCCGGCCCCTATGCGGGAGCGACTGTGACCGCGGTGCCGTAGGCGACGATCTCGGTGAACTGCTGGCCGATCTCCGAGGAGTCAAAGCGCACCGCGACGATCGCCTCGGCCCCGAGCAGCCGGGCGTTGTCGACCATGCGGTCGATCGCGTGGCGCCGTGAGTCCTCCAGCAGCTGGGTGTACTCGGTGATCTCGCCGCGGCGCAGGGCCTTGAACGACGCCGTGACACCGCCGGTGAAGCCCATGCTGCGCACGACGAGGCCGTAACAGACGCCCAGGCTCTCGCGGATCCGCAGACTGGGCAGCTCGAGCGCCGTGGTCATCGGCAGGCCCCCGCTGGCTTCTCCCTCGCTCATCTCCGCAGCAACTTATCAAGCTCATAAACACGCCGGGCAAGCTACGGTCCCGGCATGCCCTCGCGACTCGTCGTCACCCCCGTGGCCTGCCTTGCCGCGCTTGTTCTGGCGGCGTGCGGCGGCTCGGGCGCCAGCAGCTCGTCACAGACTTCACGCACGACCAGCAGTGCGACCGCGAGTGCCACCAGCAGCGCGGCGTCGGGCAGCCAGATCAGCTATGAGGGCGTACCGATCGAGGTTGGGCCCGAGCTCGCTCCGGCCTCCAGCACGCAGACCGCAAGCGTGGACGGGATCCGCTGCGGCGCCACCGAGCAGCTCGCCTACCACATCCACGCTCACCTGGCCGTGTTTGACAACGGCGCGATCCGCGCGCTGCCGGCGGGCATCGGCATTCCCGGCTCGACGACCCAGCAGACCGGCCAGGGACCCGTGGCCGCGGGCGGCCAGTGTATCTACTGGTTGCACACCCACACGGCCGACGGGATCATCCACGTCGAGTCCCCGACCCAGCGCATCTACACGCTGGGCAATTTCTTTGACGAATGGCATCAGCCGCTCAGCGCCGACCAGGCCGGGACCGTGCACGGCCGCATCACCGCCTACGTCAACGGAACCCTCTGGCCTAAGAGCCTGCGTGCGATCCCGATCACCCCCCACGCGCTGATCCAGCTCAACGTCGGCGCGCCGGCCCCTCCGGTGCAGAGCGTCACGTGGTCCCAGACCGGTCTCTGAGGCGCCGGCGACGGCGTAGCTCGATGACGACGAGCACCACCAACGCGGCGAGCACGAGGATCCCCAACACCGTGCCCAGGTCGTCCACGACGTCGACCACCGACGGCCCGACGAGATAGGCGGCGCTGCCGATCCCGGCCGCCCACAGCGCCGCCGAAACGGCATTGGTGACCAGGTAGACCGACGGCCGCGCGCGGTTGATCCCGGCCACCCACGACGGAGTGAGCATGATCGCGACGACCGGCCGACGCGCGAACACCTCCTCCCCGTGCTCGACGGCCCGCAGCCGCGCGGCACGCAACGGGCCGGGAGCGGTCACGAGGCCGCGGCCGGCGATGCGCCCGATCCACCAGCCGGCGATCCCGCCGGCCGTCGCCGCAACCCAGGCGATGAGGATCACCGAGCCGAGGTCGAGGTTGTGGCGCGCGGCGAGCACCCCGGCGGCGATCAACAGCGGCTCCCCAGGCCCCGGCACGCCGACCCAGCTCGCCACCGCGCCGGCGGCCAGACTGACGTAGTCGACCTCGGGCCCGTGGAAGGGATGGTGCAGGTGGATATGCAGCAGCGCGAGGACCGGCACAACGAGGGCCGTCCGGATCAGGCGCACAGATGTGGCTCCACGGCGGCGATGCTGGCACACCGCTCGGTCTCTGTGCCGGTGTGGATACCCGGGGCGGCCGATGATTGTCCATCTGGCCAATGTCCGGCGCGCGGCGAGCGCCGAGGATGCGCGGCATGGCTTCCGGCTTGATCGTGTCCTATGACGGGACCGCCAACGACGACGACGCACTTGCGCTCGGTCACATGCTCGCCAACGGAGCGCTGCCGCTGCGGTTGGCCTACGTTCGTCACTCAAATGAGTACGACCCGGCGCGCGAGGAGATCGCGCAGCATGACGCGCAGCGACGCTTGGAGCTCGGGGCGGTCTGGCTGAAGGACCCCGATGTCGACCGCCACGTGGTCGTTGACGCGTCCACCGGCGCCGGCCTGGCCCGGCTGGCCGCCGAGCAGGACGCGGAGGTGATCGTGTTCGGCTCGGAGTACCGCACGACCCCCGGCCGAGTGGAGCCCGGGCGCGCGGCGCTGCACCTCTTGCAGCAGGGCGGCAAGGTCGCGGTGGCGGTCGCCCGCGCCGGGCTGCGGCTCGGGGGCCACGGTGAGATCGCAACGATCTCGGTCGCCCCCAGTGAGGAAGATGACGCGCCTCGGCAGACCGCCCAGGCGCTTGCGCAGGCGCTGGGAGCGACCGTCCTGACGGACGAGGATCCCAGCGCTGACCTAATCATCGTCGGCTCAGCAGCGAGCGCGGCCCCGGGTACGGTCGGCCTCAGTGGGGCGACGCGAGCCAGGCTGGACTCGGCCCGCAGCTCGGTTCTCGTGCTCGCGCGCGAGACGCCGATCCTGCTCTAGCTCGCGCCTCTCCGGGGCCCCCAAGCAGTCTCCCGGAGAGAGCGGAGTGCGTCTATCCATATGTCCAGACGCCCTTCACGTTTGCTGGACGCGAGGCCATGGGGCGGGACGAGGGATAAAGAGACACTCACGGACGTAGGTGCCGCCCCTATCGGGACGATCGTTGCGATCGCCGGGGAACAGCGGTGCCGTACCCGTCCCAGGACAAAGGAGACCCGCACCTAATGCAGTGGTTGGCATATCCATCGTGGCTCAGCGCCGGAGACAACGCTTGGCAGATGACAGCGGCAACGCTGGTCGGGCTGATGAGCGTGCCCGGGCTCGTTGTTCTCTACGGCGGCGTCATGCAGAAGCGCTGGTCGATCAACAGCATGATGCTGACCTTCGCCACGTTTGCCGTGGTGCTCGTCATCTGGGTCCTGTGGGCCTTCAAGATGGGCTTCGGCACGCCGTGGCACGGTCTTTCGAATTCGGGGTTCCTGGGGAATTTCATCGGGATTCCCGGTGAGGTCCTCGGCCACAACGCCGAGCAGGGACAGGCGGCGATCCCGCTGGCCACCACCGGCCCGAGCCTCAGATTTCCGCAGGCGACGCTGGTCTACTTCCAGTTCGTTTTCGCGGGCATCACCCCGATCCTGATGCTCGGCTCGGTGCTCGGCCGCATCAACTTCAAGGCCTGGATCCCGTTCGTCGCACTCTGGTCCTCGATCGTCTACACCGTGGATGCGTTCTGCATCTGGGGTGGCGGCTTCTTCGCTCAGCACGGGGCCGTGGACTATTCGGGTGGCTACGTGATCCACCTCTCGGCCGGCGTGTCGGGGTTCGTGGCCGCGGCGGTGATCGGACCTCGGTTGGCGCGCGATCGCGAGATCGACGCCCCCAACAACGTGGCCATGGTCGCGGTCGGGGCCGGGCTGCTGTGGCTGGGCTGGAACGGGTTCAACGGCGGGGACCCGTACTTCGCGGGCGCGTCGGCGTCGGCGGCCATCCTCAACACCAACCTGTGCACCGCCGTCGCCTTCCTGGTGTGGGTGGGGTGGGACTACATGACCGGACGCAAGCCCGGTCTGATCTCCGGGGTCAACGGCATGATCGTCGGCCTGGTGGCGATCACTCCAGCGGCTGGCTACGTCAACGGGTTCGGCGCCATCGCGATCGCGGTGATCGCCTCGACGCTGGTGTACTTCGCCCTGAACTACGTCAGCCGGATGCGGCCCTTCCGCAATGTCGACGACACGTTGGGCGTGATCTACACGCACGGCTTCGCCGGCCTGCTGGGCGGGCTGCTCACCGGCGTGTTCGCGGATCAGAACATGATCGAGTACCCGGGCGTCGGCAAGACGCCGAGCATCTCGGCCGCCGGCAGCGTGATCGACGGGAGCTTCCACCTCCTGAAGTGGCAGCTGTTCGCGGGTCTGTTCGTGATCGTCTGGTCGGGGTCCGCGACGTTCGTCCTGCTCAAACTCGTCGGCCTGTTCGTGCCTCTGCGAATGTCCGAGGAGAACATGGAGATCGGCGACACGGCCGAACACGGTCACGAGGTGTATCCCTCCGATATCCCGTCGCTCGGGTACCCCAGTGGGGTGCCAGGGCTGGCTGCGGGGGCCGGAAAGGTATCGACGCCAACTCCGGCCGGATGACCCAGGTTCCGGTCGCTCTCGCCCGCGTCCGCGTTCGGCAGGATGCAGCAGCGCACCGGCGCGGTTGAGAGCAGCCGACTGTCGGCCCCGGCCTGGGGAGTGGAGGGATCCGCTCCCCGGGCCACGCCGCTGACCCTCGTCTCCGGCGCGATCGCCGGAGACGACCTGGACCGGGTGACCACGACCGTCGCGCTCGCCCTCGGTCACCCCGTCGCCGTCGCGATCCCGGCGCTCGGCCGCCCGTTAGTGCGTCCCGCCGGAGCGCTGTCGGCCGGGCTCACTGACGCGATCCACCGCCATGCCACCGCCTGCGTGGCCGGCGTGCCGGTGACCGCGCCGGACGGCGTGGAGGAGACGATCGCGATCCAGATCGGTGACCAGGTGGTCGGCATCGTGACCGCCGCCTACGCTGACAACGACTCGGTGGCGCGCGTCGGGCCAGCCGAGCTGCGGGCGTGGCTGGAGGC
>JALYZB010000121.1 GCA_030945945.1 Actinomycetota bacterium
ACCGTCCGCGCGTGATCGGGCTGATGCGCGACCCGGTGCTGGCGCGGCTCGGCGCGATCGCCGCGGTTTCGTTCGGCTTCAGCGTGATCCTGGGCAACTGGGTGGTGACGCTGCTGGAGCGCACGGAAGGCCTGGGGCGCATCGAGGCGGGAGCGATCGGATCGCTGATCCTGATCATGGGAATCGTCGGGCGGCCCGCCGGAGGGGCGCTGGTCCGCGTCTCCCCTGAGCTGGCTTCCTGGATGATGGCGGCCAGTTTCCTGCTCGGGGCCGCCGGGGTGGCGCTGCTGTCGCTGACCGCGGACCTCAGCCTCGACGTGGTGGGCGCGGCGGCGGTCGGGCTGGCCGCGGGAATCCCGTTTGGCGCCACGATGGCGGGCGCCACGCGGGCCTACCCCCACGCCGCCGGGGCTGCGGTGGGGGCGATGAACACCTATCCGGTGCTGACGATCGTATGCGGGGCGCCGTTGGTCGGGCTCACCTTCGGGCTGCCGGGCCACGGTCGCATCGGCTTTGGGGTGGTGGCCGCGCTGTGGCTGGGCGCGCTGGCGGTGATCCCGCGCCAAAGGCTGCGCTGAGGGCCTCCACGGTAGAGAGCCATGGGCCCCCGCCCTTGCCATTTGATCAAATCTTTGCGAGGCTTGCGGTGAGCATGCTGCATGCCTGAGATCCGCGACGTCATCGTGATCGGCTCCGGCCACAACGGGCTGGTGGCCGCGGCGTACCTAGCCCGGGCGGGGCTGTCGGTGGAGGTGCTAGAGCGCAACCCGGTCGCCGGCGGGGCGGTCGCCAGCGAGGAGCTGACCGAGCCTGGGTTCGTGCACGACACGTTCTCCTCCTGGCACCCGCTGTTCAAGCTCTCGGCCGCCTACGCCGAACTCGGCCCCGAGCTCGAGGCCCACGGCCTTCACTACTGCGAGACGCCCGAGGAGACCACGGCGAACGTGCGCCGCGACGGCAGCCTCGGGATCGCCTACCGCGATCCGGTCAGGACCACGGAGAGCTTTGAGCCCCAGGACCGGGACGCCTACCTGGCCGAGATGGAGAGCTTCGGCGCCACGATCGAGACCGTTGGCCAGCTGCTGGGCGTGGAGCTGTACTCGGGGGCGGCGGCCAAGCTGGCGCTGCGACTGGGCCGTTCGCTGGGGCGGCGGGACGGGCTGAGGTTCGCCTCCGACGTGCTCTCCTCGGCGCGCGCCTGGTTCTCGACGCGGTTCGAGGGCCGGGCGATCGGCGACCTCTATGCACCCTGGTCATTGCACACCGGTATCCCGCCCGATGGGGCCGGCAGCGGGTTTCAGGTCCTGGCCATCGCCGGCTCGTTGCACGCGGTCGGGCTGCCGGTGGTCAGCGGCGGCGCGGGCAACTTCGTGCGCGCGTTCGAGCGCCTGATCGCCCAGCACGGCGGGCAGGTGAGCACCGGGGTGGCGGTGGAGCGGATCCTCACCCGGGGGGGTGCGGCCACGGGGGTGGTGGCCGGAGGGCGGGAGATCCTAGCCCGGCGGGCCGTGATCGCCAACACCACGCCGACCCAGCTCTACGGGCAGCTTCTCTCTGTGCAGGACGCGCCGCCGGCCGCGGCGCGGGCGGCACAGCGCTTCCGCTACAGCCCGCGCGCCGGCATGCAGCTCCACGTTGCCCTGCGCGAGCCGCTGCGCTGGCGCGACCAGCGGTTGGACCGGGTGCCGATCGTCCACCTGAGCGACGGGATCGAGAGCGTCGCCCTCGCCTGCGCCCAGGCCGCCGCCGGGCTGCTCCCGGCCGCGCCGACAGTGGTGGTGGGCCAGCCGAGCGCGGTCGATTCGACGCGCGCGCCCGAGGGCGCGGCGGTCCTGTGGATCCAGCTGCAGCAGGTCCCCTACGCCCCGGCGGGCGACAGCGCCGGAGAGATCGAGACCGGGGAGGGGAGCTGGACCCCGGAGCTTGAGGCCGCTTACACGGAGCGCGTCCTAGCCTGCTTGGAGCTTCACGTTGAGAACTGGCCACAGGCGCGCGGGAAAGCCGTCGCGCTCTCGCCCCCCGAGCTCGAGCGCCGCAACCCGAACCTGGTGCGCGGTGACATCTACGCCGGTGACTGTGAGCTCGGACAGTCCTATCTATGGCGTCCGCTGCCCGGGTTCGGCGCCCATCTCACCCCGGTCGAGCGGCTGTATGAATGCGGCGCCTCGACCTACCCGGGCCCGGGGCTGAACGCCGCCTCGGGGCGGATCGTCGCGCAGCGGATCCTGGCCGGCCCCGGCCGCCTGGCTCAGGCCACCGGGCTCTTGCGCCGGCGCAGCCGCTGAACCGCGGCAGAGCCCAGCGCCCCACCGGCATTGCGCGCAAGCCCCCAGGCCTGCCTCGCACCCGGCGCCCATCCCGGCGCGGGCGCCAGCAGCTTGCGCGCCACGTTGTAGCCCGAGATGGCGTTGACCCCAGCCCCGGGCCACGTCGCGGCGCCCACCATCAGCAGTCCCGCAATGCCGGTCTCGTAGTCGGCCACCTCGGGAAACGGGCGAAACAGGAAGTTCTGGCGCAGGTGCATGCTGCCCGCAATCGAGTCGCCTCCGATCAGGTTCGGGTTGTGGCGCTCGAGGTCGGCCGGAGTGAGCACGGTCCGGTCCAGCACCAGGCCGGTGATACCGGGGGCGTAGCGCTCGAGGGTGGCGAGTACACGGTCGGCGTAGGGCTCCGCTGCCTGGGCCCAATCGCGCGCATCGATCTCCCCGCGCGCGTCACCGGCGATCTGGTTCGGCAGGGCTCGCACCTGCACCCACAGGACATGGCCTCCGGCGGCGCGCGTGGGATC
>JALYZB010000132.1 GCA_030945945.1 Actinomycetota bacterium
GGCGGCTCCGGCCGAGAGGATGATCCCGACCGCCAGCGGCAGGTAGGAGAACCCGGTCTTGATCGGCGAGTAGTGCAGGACGTTCTGGAGGTACAGGGAGACGAAGAAGAACATCGAGAACAGCGACATGCCGATCAGCAGGCCGACGATGTTCGCGCCGCGCAGCGTCCGCAGGCGGAAGATCGAGAACGGCATGAGTGGCTGGCGCTGCCGGGATTCGATGGCCACGAAGGCGACAAGCAGTACAACCGCACCGGCGATCAGCACCAGCGTCTTCGACGATCCCCAGCCGGCGCTGACGGCATCGACGATCGCGTAGACGAGCAGCGACAGGCCCGCGGTGACGGTGACCGCACCAGGGAGATCGAACGTGTTGGTGCCGTCCTCGGCGCGGCTCTCGACCAGGGTCCGGGGGGCGAGCGCCGCCGCGGCGAGGCCGATCGGGACGTTGACGAACAGGACCCAACGCCAGCTCAGCCCGCTGGTGAGGACGCCGCCGAGCAGCACGCCGGCGGCGCCCCCGGCGCCCGCAACGGCGCCCCAGATGCCGAGCGCGCGGTTGCGCTCCGCGCCCTCGGCGAAGGTGGTGGTGATGATCGACAGCGCGGCCGGCGAGACGATCGCCGCTCCGAGGCCCTGAATGGCGCGGGCGGCGATCAGCCATCCCTCGGATTGGGCCAGTCCGCCCGCGAGGGAGGCGAGCGTGAACACCACGAGGCCAACCATGAACATGCGCCTGCGCCCCAGCAGGTCAGCCAGCCGGCCGCCGAGCAGCAGGAAGCCTCCGAAGGCGAGCGTGTAGGCGTTGACGACCCATGACAGGTCGGTGCGGGCGAAGTGCAGGGCGGTGCCGATCGACGGCAGCGCGACGTTGACGATCGAGGCGTCGATCACGATCACGAACTGCGTCATCGCCAGCAGGAGCAGTGCGATGTTCTTGGCGCGCGGGGTGTACATGGGCGCGTCCTCGACGAGGGTTGTCATGGAAGGTGACCTCCGGTTCCGGTTGCGTTGCCGACTATAGGGAACTAAGATTCCGGTTGTCAAGCGAACCAGGTGAACATGCTGTGTCTGACACCGTGATCGATACCGACCGCCCCCTCCGGGCCGACGCGCAGCGCAACCGCGAGCGGATCCTGGAGAGCGCGCGCGCCGTGTTCGCGCGGTCCGGAGCCGACGCGCAGATCGACGACGTGGCCCGCGAAGCGGGCGTTGGGGTGGGCACGGTCTACCGCCACTTCCCCAACAAGGAGGCGCTGCTGGTGGCGCTGATACGGGAGAAGTTCCGACTGTTCGCGGCGCGTGCGCGCGAGGCAGTCGCCCTCGACGGTGAACCGTTTGAGCTGCTCGCCGGGCTCCTGCGCCACAACGCTGAGACGGCGGCCGGCGACGCCGCCGTGCAGCATGCGCTGGCGGGCGTTGGCGAGCACATCTGGCTACAGGCCGCAGCCGAGCAGAACGAACTGATCGCGGTCACCGAGGAGCTCCTCGAGCGCGCCCGTGGCGCGGGAACGATCCGGCCCGACATCGGCGCGCTCGACATCGGCATGCTCATGTGCGGCGTGTGTTCGACGATGGGTGAGAAGCCCGACTTTGACTGGCGCCGGCATCTCGATCTCGTGATCGACATGCTGCGCGCACGCTGACGCCGCCCCGGGGCACCGGACGTCCGGCGCGGGCCAGTGACCCCGTTCAGCGGATGTGCATGCCCGAGATCGCGCGCGAGATGACCAGCCGCTGGATCTCCGAGGTGCCCTCGAAGATCGTGTAGATCTTCGCGTCGCGGTGCATCCGCTCGACCGGGAACTCGCGTGTGTAGCCGTTCCCGCCGAGGATCTGGATCGCCCGCTCGGTGGCCCAGACGGCGACCTCGCCGGCCTTGAGCTTGCTCATCGAACCCTCGGCGTTCTCGAAGTCGTGGCCGTTGCGGCCCATCCAGGCGGCCCTCCAGACGAGCAGGCGCGCGGCATCGATCTCCATCTTCATGTCGGCGAGGGTGAAGGCGATCGACTGGTTGTCGATGATCGGACGCCCGAACTGCGACCGCTCCTTGGCGTAGCCCAGCGCGAACTCGTACGCGGCGCGGGCGATGCCGAGCGCCTGGGCGCCGACGGTGGGGCGACTGATCTCGAAGGTGCGCATCGCCGCCTGACCCCGGGAGGACTGGCCCTCGCGAGCGCGGGCCAGCCGGGCGTCGAGCTTCTCCTTGCCGCCCAGCAGGCAGGAGCCGGGAATCTTCACGTCGTCGAGGAAGACATCGGCGGTGTGCGAGGCGCGCAGGCCGTGCTTCTTGACCTTCGTGCCCATCTCAAGTCCCCTGGTGTGAGGCGGGATCACGAAGGGCGCGTGCCCGCGCGACTTCAGCTCGGGGTCGACCTGGGCGACGACGACGTGCACGTTGGCGATCCCGCCGTTGGTGGCCCACGCCTTCTGGCCGTTGAGGGTCCACTGATCTGATGCCTGGTCGTACTTGGCCCGCGTGCGCAGCGAGGAGACATCGGAGCCGGCGTCGGGCTCGGACACGCAGAAGGCCGCGACGTGTGGCTCTGACTCGGTGCCGAAGCACTGCGGGATCCATTCACCCCACTGCTCGGGCGAGCCATTGGCCTGAATCGCGGCGACGCCCAGCGTCGTGCCCATGATCGACATGCCGATCCCCGCGTCACCCCAGAACAGCTCCTCGTTGACGATCGGGAACATGATCCCGCTCGCGTCGTACCAGAACTGCGCGATCCCCTCCAGGCCGTAGAGGCCGATCTTCGCCGCCTCCTGGATGATCGGCCAGGGCGTCTCCTCGCGCTCGTCCCACTCGGCCGCGGCCGGACGCACCGTCTGCTCAGCGAATCCCTTGACCCAGTCGCGGATGTCCTTCTGGTCCTGGCTGAGCTCCAGTGAGAACGGCGGCTTCTCGGCGGCACCGTTGGCCGCGGTTGCTGGTGCTGTCTGCTCCGGGGACGCTGCTTTCATCGGACGAGGATCCTTTCGCTGCTGAGTTCGCGGTGTCTTGATACTACCCGTGAGTAGCCAGCTGCTCGCCGGTCTGAGCTCTGCGCCGATCGACGGTGTGCTCGCGCCCGAGCTCCGCCGGCGGCGATGAGTCTGTGACGGCGACTCGGTCCTGTACGTTGACCGATGATGCCGACGGAAGGGAAATCGCCTCATGAACGCTGAACGCGACAACCGCTGGTTCGCTCTCGTGGTGCTCTGCCTCGGGTCGCTGATGATCGTCCTGGACTCCACGATCGTCAACGTCGCCCTGCCTTCGATCCGCCGCGACCTCGGCTTCTCCTCGACCTCGCTGGCCTGGGTGGTCAACGGTTACCTGCTCAGCTTCGGGGGCTTTCTGCTTCTCGGGGGCCGGCTGGGGGACTTGTTCGGTCATCGCCGCCTGTTCCTGGGCGGGATCGCACTGTTCACGCTGGCCTCGCTGGCCTGTGGCGCGGCGAGCTCGCAGGGGCTGCTGGTGGCGGCCCGGGTCATCCAGGGGTTCGGAGGCGCGGTCGTGTCCGCGGTCGCCCTGTCGCTGATGATGTCCCTGTTCGTGGAGCCGGCCGATCGGGCCAAGGCGATGGGCGTGTTCGGTTTCGTCGCCGCCGGCGGTGGCACCCTCGGGGTGCTGCTGGGCGGGATCCTGACCGACGTTCTCAACTGGCACTGGATCTTTCTCGTCAACGTCCCGATCGGGATCGGCGTCTGCCTACTCGCGCTGCGGGTGCTGCCGGCGGCGCAGCCGGCGGGCGACCGAGAGCGGCTTGACATCGCCGGCGCGGTCACCGTGACCGCCGCGCTGATGCTTGCCGTGTACGCGATCGTCAACGGCAATCAGGCGGGCTGGACGTCGGGCCAGACGCTCGGACTGCTCGCCGGTGCGATCGCCCTGCTGAGTGTCTTTCTGGTCATCGAGTCCCGGGTCCGCTCGCCGCTGATGCCGCTCGGCCTGTTCAGGCTGCGCAACCTGGCCACCGCGAACGCCGCCGGCGTGCTCTGGGCCGGGGCGATGTTCGCCTGGTTCTTTCTCTCGGCCCTGTATCTGCAACTGGTGCTGCGCTACACCCCGCTGCAGGTGGGGCTCGCGTTCCTGCCCGCCAACCTGATCATGGGCGCGTTCTCGCTCGGCCTGTCGGCCAAGCTGGTGATGCGGTTCGGGATCAAGCGGCCGCTGGGGGTCGGGCTGGTCCTGGCCGCGGCCGGGCTGGCGCTGTTCGCGCGTGCGCCGGTCGGCGGCCACTTCACTTCAGACGTGCTCCCGAGCATGATCCTGCTCGGCTTCGGCGCGGGGATCGCCTTCAATCCGATCCTGCTCGCCGCGATGGGCGACGTCGACCCTCGGGACTCCGGACTGGCCTCGGGCATCGTCAACACCTCGTTCATGATGGGCGGGGCGCTCGGGCTCGCCGTGCTGGCCAGCCTCGCCGCCTCGCGGACCAACCACCTGCTGGCCTCCGGGCACCGCGCGCTCGACGCGTTGGCCGGCGGCTACCACGTCTCATTCCTGGTCGGTGCCGGCTTCGCGCTGATCGCCGCCGGGCTCGGCGTGCTTCTACTCAGGACCAGTCCCGGCAACGCGAGTGACAGCCTCCACGAGCCGGTCGACATCGGTGGCGTCGTTGTAGAGGACGAGGCTGGCGCGGATCGCTCCGCCGCTCTCACCTAGCCCGAACCGCTCCATGAGCTCGCGCGCGTAGTTGTCGCCGTCCCAGACGGCGATCCCCTGCGCAGCGAGCTGTCGGGCCACAGCGTTGGGGCGATGCCCGTCGACCACGAACGAGATCGTCGAGGTGCGCCGCGCCGGCGCCCCGAGCACGCGGACTCCCGTGATGCCCGACAGCCCGCCCAGCGCCCGCGCCAGCAGTTCGGCGAGGTGGTGCTCAGCGGCCCGCATGGCGGCGAGGATCCGTTCGCGGCGGTCCCCGCCGGTGGCGGTGAGACCGGCGATCCAATCCACCGCGGCGGTGACCCCGGCCATCAGCTCAAACGGCGGCGTGCCGCGTTCAAAGCGCTCGGGGACCGAGTCAGGCGCGGGCACCAGCTTGGCCGGCGCGATCCCTGAAAGCAGCGCCGGGCTGGCGATCACCGCGCCGGTGTGCGGTCCGAAGAACTTGTAGGTGGAGCAGGCATAGAAGTCGGCCCCGAGCGCGGCGACGTCGACGGGACCATGAGGCGTGGCGTGCACCCCGTCGACATAGGTCAGCGCGCCGGCGGCGTGCGCACGAGCGGTGATCGGGCCCATGTCGGGCTTGGTGCCGATCGCGTTGGACGCCGCCGTCACCGCGACGAGCCGGGTCCGGTCGCTGAGCAGCGCGTCGAACACCTCGGGCGGCAGCTCGCCGGTCTGCACGTCGAACTCGGCCCAACGCACGGTCGCGCCGGCCCGCTGCGCGGCGAGGACCCAGGGGCGGATGTTGGCGTCGTGATCCAGCGAGCTGACGATCACCTCGTCGCCAGGGCTCCAGCCGGCGGCCAGCGCGTCGGCCAGATGGAACGTGATCGTGGTCATGTTCGGGCCCAGGATCACCCCGTCGGGAGTCCCGCCGACGAGATCGGCGATTGCCGCACGCGCGGACGCACGCGTCTCGGTGCTCCGCGCGCTGGCGGCAAACTCGCCGTGGGTGTTGGCCATCGCGTCGCGCATCGCCTGTGACACCGCGTCGATGACGGCCGTGGGAACCAGCGTGCCGGCAGCGCCGTCAAGCGCCACGGTTCCCGGCGCAAGGCCCGGGAACTCCGCGCGGATCGACTCGATCGACCGCGCCAGCGACGCTGCCGGCTGCGGGTCGTGACGTTTGTCTGTGTGCATCGCCTGAATCACCGGCCTGGATTGGGAGCAGTCGCCGCAATCTACAAAGGGCCGATCAGCAGGGACGCAGACGGGCGTAGAGCTCGGCGTCAAACGACCCCGCCTGGGGTGCCCGGACTGCGGCGGCCGCCAGTGCGGCGGCGTCGGCGAGCCGTTCGGGCCACGGGCTGGCGCTGAGCAGGCCGAGGATCAGCGCCGCCGAGGCCGCGTCGCCGGCGCCGGTCGGGTTGCCGGTTACCCGGATCGGGACCGGGGCGCGCCAGTACCCGTCGGCCCCGACCGCCAGCAAGCCGTCCTGCCCCATCGTGACGACCACCGCCTGGGGCCCGGCACCGAGCAGCTCGCGCGCCGCACTCGCGAGGTCGGCGCCCGGCGCGACCTCGGCCAGCTCCGCGGCATTGACCTTGACGATCGCCGGGCCGGCCGACGCGCCGTGGAACAGGGCCTCACCGCGAGTGTCCAGCAGGACCGGTACGCCATCGGCGCGTGCAAGGGCGATCAGCTGCGCGTAGGCCGTCACCGCCAGCCCCGGTGGCAGGCTTCCGGCGAGCACGAGAGCATCCGCGCCTGCCAGCAGGGCCTGAACTCGGGCGAGCAGCTCAGCCCACTCCGCGCCCGCAATCCGCGGCCCGGGCTCAGACAGGCCGGTGGCGGCTCCGTCGGCCTCCACCGCGATCAGCGTCGTGCGGGTGGTCTGAGCGATCGAGACGGTCTCGTCCCTGAGCCCGACGGTGGCGAGCTCGGCTCGTGCCTCGGCGCCGGTCGCGCCGCCGGCCAGGCCGGTGACCACCACCTCGTGGCCGAGCGCATGCAGCGTGCGGGCGACGTTGACCCCCTTGCCGCCGGCGCGGCGGGTGACGCTCAGCACCTGGCTGGTCTTCCCGAGGCGAATGCGATCCAGCCGGTAGGTGACGTCAACCGCGAGGTTGAGCGTGACGGTGACGATCATGGCCAGGCCCCTGCGCGCGGCGCAGCTACAGCCGTTGTCATGTCAACCATCGGACGATCCTCTCACTTGTCCTCGCGGTTGCTTTGCCGCCGCGGGCGGCTCCAAGGTTGCCAACGTCGGCCCCCACGAGAAGGAATTTCCGCGTTACCGCCTGCCGGCCATCGACCCCCAGCAGGCGCGTGGGCTGGTCGGCGCGGTTGCGCTGGTGGCCGCGCTGCTGCTGCTCATCGCCGCGATCGCCGCCAGCACCGCGCTCGCCGTCCTCGGCGCGATCGTCGTCCTGCTGACGATGATCGGCGCGCTCGGGACCCACGTGCGATCGGCGATCCTCCGCCGGCCATGGCGCCCGGGGCGGTGCTCGCGAGCCTCGCAGTGCTGCTGCTCATTCTCGCCTGACATCGCCCGGGCCGTCGCCCCGCATCGCTGGACGGGGTCGGATTCACGTTCGTTCTTTCGTAAGTCCTGTGCGCAAGCCTTCGGAGCATGACTCGGACAACTGCTCAGTGCCTCCCGGCCGCTGCGATCACCGCCGCGCTCATCCTGTCGGCCTGCGGCGCGGGCGCGAAGCCGCTGCCTCCAGCGGGTCCCAGCCAACCGTCGGCCGCAGCGCCGATCGCGACGTCATCGCCGGGGTGGCCTGCGCTGTTGCACGGCCCATCGCACTACGGAGCGTCGACCTCGGTGGGCCCCAGGTCCGCGCGCGTCCGATGGCGTCGCACTCTCGGGGGCCCGATCGTGGCCGGGCCGGTCACCTCGGGGGGGACCGCCTACGTCGGCGCCGACAACGGCGTTCTTCACGCGATCGATGTCGCCACCGGCCGCGACCGCTGGACGTTTGACGGTGGCGGTAGCTACGGCAGCGACCTCTCGACCGCCGCCCTCGTGCTGTCCTCGGGTGAGATCCTGTGGCCCGGCCCTCGGCACCGGCTGTTCGCGCTGACCGCAACGGGTCGCCCGCTCTGGACGCTGCTCGGCGGCGCTGACCTGCTCACCCCAGTGGTCGACTCCCGGGCGAGCCTGCTCGTGATCGCCGACCAGGCGGGCCAGGTCAGCGGATACCGGCTGCGCTCGGGGACGGCGGCGCCGCGGAGAGTGTGGGCACGAACGCTGGCGTCGACGAGCTTCGGCAACCCGGTCGTCGCCGCCGACGGCACGATCTATCAGACCGCCGGCAACGACCTGTTCGCGCTCAGCCCGTCCGGTCACACCCGTTGGACAGTGCCCACGCCGGCGGCGATCGAGGTTTCTCCGGCCGTCGGCGTCAACGGCATCGTCGTGTTTGGCTCAAACGATCGCTACGAGTACGGCGTCAACCCCAACGGGCACCTGCGCTGGAAGGAGAAGATCGGTAACTTCACCTACTCCTCCCCCCTCACCCTGGCCGGCCGCCGGGTCCTCTACGGCAACCACAGCGGGCAGATGACGATCCTCAACTCTGACACCGGACAGGTGATCAGCCGCGACTCGGGACAGGGCCAGCTCTGGACCGCCGCCGCTGTGGACGCGCATGGCGATGTGTACTTCGCCAGTCGCACCGGTCACATCTACGGGTTTGACCGGGGCGGTCACCGGCTGTTCGACGTCGCCTCCGGCGGCCACTTCGACAGCTATCCGGCGCTGGCGCCCGACGGGACGCTGCTGCTCGGCGCCGACGACGGCACCCTGTTCGCGTTTCGTTGAATCGTCTTCGGGCCTGCCCGGTCTAATCCCGCATCCGCGGCACGCAGAGCACGGAGGACGCCTGCTGGTGAGCGCCCGCGATCGCCATGTTGATTCATCACACCCATCGGAGGAGACCAGATGCACGCTGACCCCACCCCTGCTCAGTCAACCCCGACGCGCCTGCTCCTGGTCGCCAACCGGACCTGCCCGTGCCCGGCGCTTCCCGCGCAGGTGCTGACGCATGTTGGTGATCGCCCGGCCGAGGTCCTCGTCCTCGCGCCGGCGCTCAACTCGCGTCTGCGCCACTGGGTGTCCGACGTCGATGACGCGGTCAGGGCGGCGGAGCAGCGGATGAGCATGACGATCGACGAGCTGCGACGCCATGGCCTGAGCGTGATCGGACGGGTCGGCGATGCCGACCCGCTGGAAGCGATCGCTGACGCGCTGGCCACCTTCCCGGCCAGCACGATCATGATCTCCACCTGGCCGGCGGGGCCTCGAACTGGTTGGAGAAGAACCTTCCTCGCCGGGCGGCCGAGCGGTTCGGCCTGCCCGTCAACCACGTCGTCTCGCCCTACGACGCTCCGCTCACCAGCGCAGCCGCCTGAGCTGTCGGGCGCGGAGGATCCCGACGTCGCCTGCGAGGTCACGAGCGCCTCGGTCATCTGAACCGCATCGTGAAACGAAGATCGCCGAGCGATACGGCTGCCGAAGTCCCAGCCCTGCCGATCGCGGGGTGGTGGGGTCGTGGATCCGCCAGAACGTCTCGACGAGACGCGCGGAGCTCACCCGGCTCGGGTCGAAGCTCACCTCAACCGAACGTCGCGACCTGCATCCCGTGCCGAGAGGCTCCCAGCGTCGGGACCGGTGCGGATTCGCCCTGATGATGGCGCCGTCCGGGGAAGGTGAACATGTCGCTTGCTCCTTTGGCTGGGGTGGAAATCAGTTCGATGCGGCGCTCAGCTGCGGCTCGGCGGCGCGCCGTGCCTCGCGGGCCTCGAGCAGCTTTAGCCACACCTCGCTGCGTGTCGGGAAGGCGGGGATCGCGTCCCAGAGCCGCTCGACCGGCGTCTCGCTGATGATCGCAATGCTCGCCGCATGCAGCCACTCCGCGATGTCCGAGCCGACAAAGGTCGCGCCGACGATCACGCCACGGGCCTCATCGACAACGATCCGGCTCGTCCCGGGCGTCGCGCGGCCGTAGAAGCTGGCGCCGGCAGTACTCGAGGTGGGGACGTCGTAGGCGCGAGCCTCGAGACCGGCGTCGACGGCGCCCTGCAGCGTGCGCCCAACCGCGGCGATCTGAGGGTCGGTGAAGATGACCTGCGGCACGCCACCATGATCGGCGATCCCCTGGCTGCGACGGCCGGCCAGGATCTCTGAGAGAACGTGGGCCTGGTACTTGCCCGCGTGCGTGAGCAGCGACCGGCCGTTGACGTCCCCGATCGCGTAGAGCCACGGCACGCCCCGCACCTGCAGAGTGTCCTGGACCTCGATCACCGCGCCTGGCTCAAGCCCGGCAGTGTCCACTCCGAGATCCGTCGTCCGCGGCTCGCGACCGGTCGCGACGAGGATCTCATCCCCTTCCACGCTCGAGCCGTCGCCGAGCTCGACGTGCACGGTCGCGCCGGCGCGGCTCACCCGCTCGGCCTGGAGGCCGAGCCGGACGTCGACACCGCGCTCCTGCAGGCCCTCAAGAAGCTCCTGGGAGGCGAATGGCTCCACGCGGGGCACGAGCCGCTCACCACGTGCGATCAGCACGACATCCGAGCCAAGCGACCGGTAGGCCGCGGCCATCTCGGCTCCGACCACTCCGCCGCCCAGGATGATCAGGCGGGCGGGGACCGCCTGCGCGGTGGTGACCTCGCGGTTGGTCCACGGCCGCGCCTGATCCAGACCATCGATCGCCGGCAAGACGGCCCGGCTGCCGACCGCGATGACCACCGAGCGGGCCGCCTCGTAGAGCTCAGCGCCGACCTGCACCCGCCGCTCGCCGACCAGGCGAGCGTGGCCGCGCAGCAGCGCCACGCCCTGAGCTTCCAGCCAGGGCACCTGAGCGGAGTCGTCCAGCTCATGGATGATCTCGTCCCGGCGCGCGAGGACCGCCTGGGCGTCGAGCTCTCCGGTCATGGCCTCGGTCGCCCCCGGGGTGCGGCGCGCCTCCTCGAGTGCCTGGGCGGGCCGCAGCAGGGCCTTGGACGGCATGCACGCGTAGTAGGAGCACTCTCCCCCGACGAGTTCTGACTCGACGATTGCCACCGATTGGCCCGCGTCGGCCAGCCGGCCGGCGAGGACCTCACCGGTCGGGCCGGCGCCGATCACGATCACATCGAATCTCTGCCGGGTTTCAGCGCTCATCAATTCTCCTTGGGTCAGTGGTCGTTCTGTATAGACCGGCCAGGGACGAAAACGGTTCCGGGCCGTGCCGCGGCATCGTGCCGGGCACTCCCCATCCGTCGCCCCGGCCTACGCTTGCGGCTGGGGCCGGCCGCGATCCTCGCCGTCCTGCTGCTCATTCTCGCCTGACCTCGCCCGGGCCGTCGCCCGCCAGCACCGGCCGCCCCCGACGACGCAGGCGCCACGTGAAGCCCGACTCCCACAGCGCGAGCCCGGTGAGAAGACCCGCCACGATCGCACCGACGGCCAGGGCCGGAAGGCCGGCGGCGAGGATTCCCGCTTCCGTCCGAGCTGGCCGATCCGATCCCATTCCCGCAGGACAGCGCTCACGTGGCCCACGACGCCTCGGCGGTCGGGCGCTCGTAGCAGGTCCTGCTGTCCGTCGAGCGCGTGATCCAGCGCTTCCGCGCCGGTTACACGGGCAAGAGTGGCCCGGTCCTCTTCTACTGGGGCGCGTTCGATCTCAACCACGCCCGCTTCAACGGCCGGCCCGCGCCCCCACCGGCCGACGCCGACCGATCCGGGGGTACGCGGAGAACGAGGAGACCTTCACCGTCGGCTTCTGGCCGGGAGCACGGGACGCACCCCTCCCGGCGATCTACGCGTACCTCTCCCCCGCTTCCGACGGTCTTCAGAGCGCCCCGGTCTTCCCGGCGCGACCGCAGCCGGCCGCAGCGTCGCGACCCGCTACACGCCCGCTCGCACGCGCACCAGTGAGGCCAGCCCGGTGACGTCGGCCACCGTAACCGTCAGCTCGGGGTGACCCAGCCTGCCGGTTGGCTCAATCCCGGCCACCGGCCGACGAAAGGAGATCAGCACGCCCTGCTCGCCGTTGCTGGCAAAGGTGAGGCCGCGGTCGGTGACACCGAGACGGGCGGGCCCGGCGGTCTTGAGGAAGGCGTAGGGCCCGGTGATCTGCACCGCGGCGACGTTGGTCAGCGCGGTGTGCAGCCGCCACGGGCCGAAACGCGCGCGCAGGGAATCGGCATCGATCTCGACCCACGCCCGCTCGGGGCGAACCCCGAAGGGGAGTGACGCCCAGCGATATGCCGGGGCGAAGCGGAACGGGAACCGCTGCGCTTCCGGCGTGGCTCGCTGTGTTGGCTTGGCGATCGTCACCGCAGTCACGCTAGCGCGATGCCCCGCCGCCGATACGTTCGGCCCGAGCCCGATGAGGTCATCCATTGGGACCGGTGGTGAGCCCCCGCAGGGGAGCGCAGGCTTAGAGCAGCCGACCGGAGCGGCGCACCGACGCCGCGGCACCGAGGATCAGCAATGTCGTGCCGGCAATGATGAACAGGACGGTGACGTCACGCTGGCGGGTGACGGTCGAGAGCTCTGAGCCCAGCCGCTTGTAGATCGTGCTCAGCTGATCCGAGCTCTGGGCATTGAAGGCGCGTGCACCGCTGATCTGGGCGATCTGCGCCATCAGCCGCGGGTCGGGCGGGACCGGGACGAATCCGTTGGGGACGTTGAGCACGCCGCTCGCGGTGCCCAGCGCGACGGTGAAGATCGGGATGTGCTCACTGGCCGCCAGCCGGCTGATCGCCAGCGGGTCCGCACCGGCGTTGGCGGCACCGTCGGAGAGCAGCACGGCCGCCGCCGGCGGGTGGTGAGGGTCGGCGCCGCGCAGCAGCTGCAGCGCGAGCTGAAGCGCGGTGCCGGTGGCGGTCCCGCCGCTGGCCTGCTGGCCGTTGATGACCGCGCGCGCCGCGCGGTGATCGAGCGCCGGGCCCTGGACCGCGTCGGGCGAGCTGGAGAACCCGATCGCGCCCACCCGGACGCTGCTTGGCAGCTGATCGATGAACGCATTGGCGGCCGAGACGGCCGCAGACAGCCGCGTCGGACTGACGTCGTCGGCGGCCATCGAACCCGAATGGTCGGTGACGAGCATCAGCGATGCGGAGTTGGTCGGCACCCGATGGGTGACGCGCGGGCGTGCGAGCCCGATCGCCAGCAGCGCGGCGGCGCTCAGCAGCAGGGCCGCGGGAACGTGGGCAGGCCATCGCGGCGCGGCGCCGATCGCCGCACGGACCGTCGCCACCGCGGGGAAGCGGATCACATAGCGCTGCGGGCGCCGGCGCCGGTACAGGTGGGCGGCAACGGCGGCCGGGACCACAGCGAGGGCCAGCAGCCAGATCGGTGCCGCGAAGCTCATCGCAGCTGGCGTCCGAGCTCCACGAGCCAGTCCTGATCGGTGAAGACGGTGAGGTGCGGTACGCGAAGCCGGCGCAGCTCGGCGGTCACGCGGTCGCGGCGTTCACGCTCGAGCGCGGCGAAGCGCTCGCGCACCCGCTCGTTGGACGTGTTGACCTGCACGCGGGCGCCGGTCTCGGGATCCACGAGCGTCAGGTGCCCGACGGCGGGCAGATCGCTCTCACGCGGGTCGGCGATCTCGACGGCGATCACCGAGTGGCGGACCCGCAGCGAGCCGATCGGGCGCTCCCACGCGTGCTGATCGCGGAAGTCCGAGATGACGACCACCAGCCCGGGCTGGCCGGCCAGCTGACCGGTGCGCCGCAGCGCGTCGGCGAGCGCGTCGGAGTCCTCGCGCCCGTCGTCGGCGACCCCCGCCTGGAGCTCCCGGCGAAGCGCCACCATCCCGGGCTTTGACCCGCGCGGAGGCAGCACCCGCGCCGGGCCGGCGCCGAAGGTGACCAGTCCGACGCTCCCGGCGCGCCGCACGCCGAGACGCCCGAACACCAGCGCGGCCCCCTCCGCGACATCAGCCTTCAGGCGACGCGCGGTGCCGAACGCCATCGACGGCGAGAGGTCGAGCACGATCCACGTGGTCAGGGCGCGCTCGGGGACATGCAGGCGCACGTGCGGGGTGCCGGTGCGGGCGCTGGCGGCGGGATCGATGTAGCGGACGTCGTCACCGAGCTCGTAGGGACGCATCTGCGCGAGCTCGGTGCCGAGCCC
>JALYZB010000180.1 GCA_030945945.1 Actinomycetota bacterium
TCTCGCGCGGTCAGCATGAGGATGGGCACCCACGAACCGCGTTGACGCAAACTCCGACACACGTCGAAGCCGTCGCGGATCGGCAGCATCAAGTCGAGAATGACCCCGTCGTACTCCCATACGCCGGCGCGGATCAGCGCGGCTTCGCCGTCGGTCGCGACATCGACCGCATAGCCCTCTGCGCGCAGGCCGCGGCTGATCGACCGCACAAGCTTCGGATTGTCTTCCACCAGCAGGAGTCTCATGATCGGGCAGCGCCATATTCGCGCACACCAAGCGCCCGCGTCGTCCCGTAATCGCTGCTCGGACAATTGCGCGATTGCTGCGCGCAAGAGCGATCGCGACCGCGGCGATCTGCGGGCGTCTGGTCGAGCGAAAAGCACCAGCCGCGTCTGCCAACCGTTGACCGTCGTGGCTGCCGAATCGGCCTTCCATGCCCTGCGAACACAAAGCGGGTCTCAACCCCCGCGCACGGCGACGCACCTGGTCGTCGCCACAAGCGCGCACGTCGCGCGGCGCGGACGGAGCGGTCTGACCACACCGCCTGAGCTCGCGGCGCCAGCTGAGGATTCAGTAATTGCAAGCACCTAAGCGGTCACGATTGGGGCGACACCAGCGCTGCCGCAACAGGCGTCAAGCAGAAGCGCTTGCTATCGCGCGGCGACGAGAATCTCGGCCGCGTCGGTTGAAAACGAGCCGACGAGGTTGGCGGCCTGCGCCCGCTTCGTGACGTTGTGAACCGGGGTCCCGGCCGGGCGCACGTCGATCGTGAACTCGATGCCCAGCTGAGCCGAGACGCGCATGAGTGTGCCCATGCTCGGATTGACTTCGCCTAGCTCGAGACGCGCTACTTGTGGCTGCTTCATCGCTAGCCGTTCGGCGAGCTCCCGCTGCGAGAGGTCATGATCGGTGCGGTATCGGACGATCGCGACCGCCACCGCGCGCGCCAGCGCTGTCCGCTCCCACTCAGCGCGGAACTCCGGATCGACGCGGAGCTGCTCGGCGGTCGACTCGTCGTTGGTCTCCATCTCACTCAATTTCATGCTTGCCATGATAACATTCCTGTTATCGGCGATTCCTAACCGCCCGCAATCGGCTTGGAGCTGCCCGAACCGCTCGACGGCTCGCGCGACTGCGGCATGGTATCCGCGTGAGTCGATCTCGGCCTCAGGCCCGACGCCTTCCTGATGCCCCCAAAAGCGCCCCCGCGTGAGCCCCCGACTGTGGCGCACGCCCCAGGACGACGAAACCCCCGTGAACACGGGGGATTTGGCGTACCGCTACCGGGATTCGAAACGGACTGACCGGAATCCGGATTCGCAGACTTTGCCTACAAATCGGCACTTCGGTTTTCGGGCGAACCGCCTTCGTGGGGAAGGTAACCGCCCGGAATCAGGGGTCGACTTTGGCGGACTTGCGGCGCAATGGTGCCCATCCCCCCCCTCCTCTCCTTTACTCTTTGGGTGCTAGAGTAAAGGTCGTGTCTCGCGTCTCATCTAAGAACCAGGTGACGCTCCCCGTCGAGGCGATGCGCGCCGCCGGATTGCACCCCGGTGACGAGGTCACCATCCGCCCGATCGGAGACGGCGAGGTCGTGGTCGCACTGCGCGGGTCCCGCGTCCGCCGCCACGCCGGCATCGCCACCGGGATCTACCCCGCCGGCGAGCTTGACCGTCTGCGCGACGAGTGGCAGCGCTGATCCTCGACGCCAGCGTCCTGATCGGATTGCTGGACACAGCTGACGCCCACCACCACCGCGCCGTCGACGACGTCGATGCTGCCGACCGCGCCGGCGACACGCTACTGACGCCGGCCAGCGCCTACAGCGAAGCGCTTGTCTCCTTCGCCCGCGCAGGTCGCACCCCCGACGCGCGCGACGCGATCGCGGCCATGGGAATCACCGTTGTGGAGATGAGCCAAGAGATCGCCGAACGCGCCGCCGAGATCAGGGGCCAGCATGATCGACTCCGGCTCCCCGACGCCATGGTCCTCGCCACCGCTCGTGAGCTTCGGGCGGACCTACTTACTTACGACGACACGCTGACCAAGATCGCCACACAGACCTGAGATGCTCCGGCCGTAGCACGTGGCTCACCAGCACAATCCGACCGAGGGACAAGCTCGTGGTCCGGGTGGGTCCCGGTGCACTCGGCGCCGGTTCCCGCCAGCGCTTGGTCGCCGGACAATCGCGCGGTGTGCGTTGCCGTCCCCACGAATGCGATCGTGCGGACTGCGATGATCGGACCCTCGGGCCTGGGCGACTGCAGGCGCGCTGCGCCCGCGCTGGTGACGCGCCGCGACGATTCGACGCAGACGTCCCGCGGCCCGCGCCCGGCTTTACGGAAGGAGAAGCGCAGGCCTGACAGGAGGGTCTCAGTCTCGTCGGGGGACTGGATTCAAGTGAACGGGGAGTCAGCCGATGCGGCGATGCTGACCGCGATGGTTGTCGCACGGTTGCGCGGTAGGTAGGTTGCGGCGGATGCGCGAGGGCGTCGCTCATTGGGCTGCCGGCTGGACGTGGTTTCGCGTCGAGGGCGAGATCGGCGCTGGCGAGGCGGCGCCGCCGGTGATTCTCCACGGCGGCCCCGGCGCGCCGCACGACTACCTTGAGCCGGTCGCTGACCTGGCGCGTCGCTGCGCGTCCGTGCGTGCTTTACGACCAGATCGGTTGCGGCCGCTCGCAACACCTACCGGGCGCGCCGGCGGAGTTCTGGAGCGTTGGAGCTGTTCTGCCGGGAGCTCACGGCGGTTCTCGAGGATGTGGGTATCGCTGGGCGATATCACGTGCTCGGCCAATCCTGGGGCGGCATGCTGGGCATGGAGCATGCCCTTACGCATCCGCCAGGGTTGCGCTCGCTCGTCGTCGCCAACTCGCCAGCATCGATCGAACTGTGGGTCCAAGAAGCCAACCGCCTGCGCGGCCTGTTGGCGCGTGATGTGCAGGAAACGCTCACTCGCCATGAGACGGCGGGCACGACAGACAGCGACGAGTATCAGCAGGCGATGATGGTCTTCTACGAACGCCACCTGTGCCGGATACCGTTCCCGGAAGGGCTCCAGCGAACGTCGCGCAGCTTGCCGAGGATCCGACCGTCTACCACACGATGAACGGCCCCAGCGAGTTTCATGTGATCGGAACGCTCAGGGAGTGGGACATCACCCCTCGCCTCGGCGACGTCCGAGTGCCCGTGCTCGTTATCTCCGGCGAGCACGACGAGGCCACGCCCGCGGTCGTGCGCCCGCTCGTCGCAGCGCTCCCCGACGCGCGATGGGAACTACTTGAAGGCGCCAGCCACTCCACCCACCTCGAGCAGCCCGAGCACTTCCTCCAGCTAGTCGAGACGTTTCTCGCCGCGCACGACTGACGCGCTCCGGGCATCCCGTGGTCATGACACTGACGCATCGCCCGATTACACCGATGGGCGCAGGCGTTTGGCCGTCCCTGACAACGAGCCCGGCTTCGTCGTTCGGCGCCGGCGCTCGGTTGCGTGCGGCAGGAAGAGTCTGCTGCCGACGCCCCCTCCGCATGCTTTTCGCTGCTCCAAGCCTCAGACGACGCGCAGCGTGATCACGGAGAGCGAGCATCGGCCGGGGTCGGGCGCTGGTCGTCCGGTCTGTGGCGAGTGACGGATTCGCCGCGCGAGCACGGCTAACGACCGGATTGTCGCTTGCGGCGCTCGGTTGAACTCTTGCCCGCCGGAACAGATCTCAGCCGTCTAAGGACTCAGGCGCTTGCGCATTTGTATTGATGTGACGTAATAGCCGGAGGACTCATACAAGCACCGGGCGGGCTCGTTGCCGCCAAACACGTTCAGGCCCACCGAGTCTCCGCCTCGTCGTTTGACCTCGTGCTCAGCAGCCTCCAGCAGAGCACGACCAAAGCCTTGACCGCGCTGGTCATCTACGACTTCGATGTCGTAGATCCACCACCCGGGTCTCTGGTCGGGTCCCGGGCCTACCCATACGAGGCCAACCGCTCCGTGATCGTTTTCGCCCACCAGCAAGACCATTCCAGGGGTCTCGGCGCCATCGGGCAGAAGGTCATCTGTTTCCTTCGCGGCTCGCTGCTCAGCGTCCTCGGGACGCCAGTCGCCCGCCCGGACGTGCTCTGCTGCGTACTCGCGAATCGTTCGCCGCCGATACACGTCGAAATCGTCACTCGTCATCGGCCGAATCTGCAGCTTGCCCACGACGCGGAAACTAGCCGGTTCGACCCGCGCTGTCGACGCCGGCGTTCCCGTCGGTATGCCTGTCTGGCCGACGCTCGCATTCGTGCACTACCACAAGCGAGGATCACGCCTGGCTTGCGACAGTCTCGAGCGTCGGCAACGACAGCTTCGCGCTTCCCCTTCGCGTGGAAGCACGCGCCTGAGTCGACCTACACCGCGCTGATCCTCGCTTCCCCCTTGTCGCCGGGCCGGGCTCCTCGGCTGGGTTGCTGCTCTTCGTCGCGGCGGACCCGAGGCAGAAGCATCGCCTCGGCCGCCGCCGGTCCCTCCCGCGGCCGGATGTGCGTGGATGCAGAGCTCTTGAGCCTGGCCTCGCCGACACATGGACGTGCCCGGCGAGGTTCGTCGAGGTCACCTCGCCGTGCCGTGGGAGCAGCAGTCCGACTCAGGCGTCGCACACGACCGGATCAGCGGCAGACCAGCTGTGCGATGCCGCTGGGTCGGGATCGCTGAGGTTGTCGGCAAGCGCATCTCAGCGGCCTTCGAGCGGAGTCTCGCCGCGTTACGGTCGGCGGCGCCTCCCGTCTGGTGTTCACTGACGCGCGAACCGGGAGGCCTGGGTGGCGGAGAGTCGCGAGGCGGACGGTTGGGGGCTTCGTGACGTCGGGCGCGGCGGTGCGGTAGCGTGTCCGGCCACGCGAAGGGGTGCGGTTGCCTGAACCAGTTGAGGATCTGGAGCTGTTGAGCGCTGACTGGGATCTCGGCCCGCTGGTCGATGGTGATGGTGGCGCGGGCGCTGAGCGGCTGCTCGCTGAGGCCGTGAAGCGGGCGGGCGCTTTTGCGGAGGCGCACGCCGGCCGGATCACTCAGCTCGATGCCGACGGGCTCGCGCGGGCGATGACCGAGCTTGCGGCGATCAGGGACCTCGCAGGCCGAGCCCAGTGCTATGCGGAACTTCGATTTGCCACGGACACGGGCGACCAGGCGTGCGGCGCCTTTCTGCAGTTCGCGCAGGAGCGGGTGGCGGAGATCAATATGAAGCTGGTGTTCTTCGAGCTCGAGTGGACCGCGCTGCCGGCCGACCGCGCCGACGCGCTTCTTGCGGCCGCGGGCGAGGATCCTGACTTTCCGGCCCACCACCTGCACCGACTCGGTCGCCGAAAATCTCACCTGCTTTCGGAGCCAGAAGAGCGGATTCTGGCCGAGTTGAGGGTGCCGAGCCGGGCTGCGTGGCAGCGGCAGTACAACGAGCTGCTGGCCAGTGTGCAGGTTGACCTCGATGGTGAGCAGTTGACGGTCGAGGCGGTCTTCGCCCGGCTTGAGCTGCCCGATCGGGAGGCGCGACGGGCAGCGAGCGAGGCGCTGACCGCTGCGCTGACGCCGAGCCTTCGGATGAAGGCATTCACCTACAACACGCTGATGCACGAGAAGGCGATCGATGATCGCCTGCGCAGCTATCCGGACTGGCTGTCGAGCCACAACCTTGCTAACGAGGCGTCTGATCGCTCGGTCGACGCGATGATCGACGTGGTGCTCGCGGGCCGTGAGCTTGCGCAGCGTTGGTATCGCCTGAAGGCGAGGCTGCTCGGGCTGGAGCGGCTCGCCGATTACGACCTACCCGCGCCGCTGCTGGCGGACGATGCAGTGATCGCCTACGGGGAAGCGAGGGAGCTGGTGCTGGCGGCGTACACCAGCTTCTCGCCGCAGGCGGCTGCGGTCGTCCGCAGGTTCTTTGAGGAGCGCTGGATCGATGCACGACCGCGGCCTGGGAAGGCCAGCGGAGCGTTCTGCGAGTACACAGTGCCGAGCGTCCACCCGTACGTGCTGCTGAACTACAACGCCCGCCGACGCGACGTGCTGGTCATGGCGCACGAGCTCGGGCACGGCCTGCACGGAGCGCTCGCTCAGCCGAGACGGGTTTTCCAGCAGATGACCCCGCACACCTTCGCGGAGACGGCCTCGGTGTTCGGCGAGACGCTTGTTTTCGAAGAGCTGCTCTCAGCGGCTGTCGATGACCGCGACCGCCTCAGCCTGCTCGGCCTGCGGCTCGACACCATGATCCGGCTGATCTTCCAGTGGGTTGCCGCGAACCGATTCGAGCACGAGGCCCACACCCACCGGCGCAGCGACGGTGAGCTGTCCGCTGAGGACCTCTCGACCGCCTGGGTCGAAGCGATCTCCAGGATCTACGGGGACTCGGTCGAGTTGACCGAGCGTTACCGAATCTGGTGGTCCTACTTCCCGCACTTTGCGAACGAGCCCGGATCATCGTACGCGTACGCTTACGGCCAGCTGCTAGCGCTGTCCGCCTACGCCCGCTACCGCGAGGTGGGCGCTCCGTTCGTGCCCGACTTCCTTGCGATGCTGGCAGCCGGCGGCTCGTGCAGCCCCGAGCAACTCGGCCAGATGATCGGCATAGACGTCGCTGACCCCGCCGTCTGGGACGCCGGCCTGGAGCTCGTCAACGAGCAGCTCGACACCGCCGAGGCGCTTGCGTTCAAGCTCCCGACCGTCTGAAAAGGCGTCCGCGCGCTGGTCTGAGCACGAGACTTCCCTGCACTCCAGCTCAGTCTAGCCAGCGCTGCGCTCCCAACAAGTCGGCGACTGCCAAGGATCTGTGATCCCCTACACGACGGAGCATGCGACGACCGCTCCACCGCTGATGCAGCCGTTTGGACAAGGCTACGCCGCCGCGACCGCGTCGGCGACGAACTTGGCGATCGCAGCGGTGAACTCGCGCCTGCTCTTCGCCCAGGCGTAGAACATGTGGCCGCCGCTGAAATGGCGGACGGTCAGCCGGCTGGCCATCTCCGGGTCGAGCCGCATGAGGTTCCGCAGCCGGTCGGTCGCGTAGTACGGCGTCACGAGGTCATAGCGGCCGTGGGTAATGAATGCCTTCATGTGCGGGTTGAGCGACATGCCGTAGCGGAGGTCGTCAGTGGCGCCGACGGGCGGCGTAAAGAAGTCCTGCAGCGCGTCGTTGCGCCACAACTCGTTCACTTCGTGGCTCAGCACCACGTACTCGCGATCGGTCTGCACGCCGATCTCCGATCGGAGAAGCCGGTTGATCGCCGTCGCGTACGCGGGACCGATGCCGGCGAGCGTCGGGTCGGGACCGGCGAACGCCTCCCGATCGGGGAACGGATCGGTGGTTGTGATCGTCGCGTCGTACAACCCGAGCACCTTCCGCTCGTCGCGTAGCAGCTCTCGCGTGAACATGCCAATGGTGATGCGGCCCTCAGCGCGCGCGACCATGTCGGCGGGGAGGCCGATGAGGTCGGCCAGACGCCCGAGGATCCTCTCGCGGTCGACTGCCGGCATCGACGCTCCACGCGTGAGGAGGGTGGCGTAATCGCCTGTGGCAAACCTCTCCGCCTCTTCAAGAACGTCCTCCGGCGGCGTGCTGGACGCGAACGCGCGCGAGCGCCGGTGGTGCATCGCGGCGATCGCCATCGTCGGCACGAGGTCGACCCACGCGAGCACCTCGTAGTCGGTCGGCGAGAGCGATGCGAACTCGAGCGCCGGGGAGATGAGCACCGCGCCGCTGAGCCCGATACCCGCCGTCTCCGGCAACATGCGCACGAGCCGGCCGACGCGGTATCCGCCATAGCTCTCGCCGGCGATCAACACCGGAGAGCCCCACCGGCCGTGGCCGGAGAGCCACCGGCCCATGAACTCGCACAGCGACTCGAGATCGCGCTTGTAGCCGAAATATTCTCGCGCGTCGCCGTCGTCGCCTTTCTCCCGCTTCTTGCTGTCCTCGCCGTCCTTGCTGTCGTCCTTGATGACGCGGCTGAAACCGGTGCCCACGGGGTCGACGAACACGAGATCAGTGAAGGCGAGCCACGACTCCTCGTTCAAGACGAGCCGAGGCGGCAACTGCGGCAGCGTTCCGTCGGCCGGAAATGCCACACGCAGCGGCCCGGCGGCGCCCATGTGCAGGTACGCCGACGACGCGCCCGGCCCGCCGTTGAAAACGAAGGTCACCGGACGGTCGCCATCGCCGTCCACGACGTACGAGACGGAGAAGATCTCCGCCGCCGGCTTCTCCTTCTTTCGCAGGACGATCCACTTTGCACTCGCGGTGTATCCGATCGACACGCCCGCCGCCGTCCAGGTGGCGGTCCTCTCCGCCCCGGCCGGCGGATCGTGGTCCGCCTTCGCAGCGGCCTTCTCGTCCTTGATGCCCCCGTCGGTCATTCTCAAGACGCTACCTCCAATACCACGTTCTTGGCGTGAACGAGTCAGGACGCGTGGGTGAGGAGCACACGACACGATGCCGTAAGCCTCTAAATGCCGCTTGCCGTTCGGCGATGACTCGATGGTCGCGATCGGGCCTCGGCAGGCCTTCGGACCGTCCAGGCTCGGGCGTCGTACTAGCGGCGCAGATCTGGCTCCGGACGAGCGCTTTGATCCTCGGGCCCGAGCGCGGCGCACGAGCGCTTAGGCGACGTTGGGCGCGTCGGGCGCCGCTGGCCCTGACGAGTGCTTCGCCACGCAGTGAGCCGTCCTTTCGCTGTGGGGCCGGACGCCTCCTTTGGCCATAACGGCAGGCCCTGGACTGCCGTTGCTTTAGGTAAGTCTCCGTCCGATCGCAGCACTGCGGCGTTCCTCTCGGCGATCGCTATGCCGCGATGGTGATTGCGACCTGGGCGCGAAGGGGCGAGGCGCGAGCCGGTGGCGGACAGTGGTCCACACGTCCGGTGCGCCGGACTCCACGGACGCCGGCAGCGCCGGCGACGCGATGACGGTGGTCCTTTACGGGTCCTGGTCGACATTTAGCGTCGTGACGTCAGGAACTCTCCCAACACCATCTTGCCGCCGCTGGCCACGGGCATGACGTGGGCGAACAACA
>JALYZB010000186.1 GCA_030945945.1 Actinomycetota bacterium
GCACGCTCGGCGAGCGTGCGATGGCCCGCGGTGGAGCGCAGGGCGGCGAGCTTGTCAGCGGCGGTCATAACTGGCCCTGGTCAGGCTAACGCGGCCCGAGGTTTGAATGTTCTTGCTCACCGGCACCGCACCTGCCGCTATCTACCGGGGTGGACGGCTCCGAGCGCCGGGCCATGCGTCTCACGAAGCCAAAGGAGAACTCTCGCCCGGAGGTCAACCCGAGCGGCTTGAACAGCAGCATCGCCGCCATCAGGATGCCAAGGATCAGGTCGGATGCCCCGTTGGGCAGGGTGAGCTCGAAGAAGACGACATGGACTGAGTTCTCGGCCGTGCTCAGGAACGAGCTGAGCAGACTGACCGCCAAGGCCCCGACGGTGGCGCCCCACAGGCTGGCGGTGCCTCCGATGACCAGCATCGCCAGGGTCAGGAAGGTGAGCTGGAGAAAGACCTGATCGGTGGTGATGCTGCCCAGCTGGTGGACCAGAAGCGCGCCGCCCAGTCCGGCGATCGCCCCAGACAGGGTGAAGGCGATCAGCCGCTCCCGGGTGATGTTGACCCCAATCGCCTGGGCCGCCGCCTCATCCTCGCGGGCCGCCCGCAGGAGCCTCCCCCGGCGTGAGGCTTGATAGGCAAACGCGACCGTCGCCGCGATGATCGCCGCCAGCAGCGCTTGCCAGATGCCGGTCGAGACCGGCACCAGCGCCAGCGTGGTCGGCCCGGGTCCGATCTTGGTCCACTGCTGCAGAACGTTATTCGTGATCTCGAGCACGGCGAAGGTGCCGATGCCGGCGGCGATACCCGACAGGCGCATCAGCGGAAAGCCGACGATCAGGGCGACGATCGCGCCCAGCGCAGCCGCCAGCACGAGCGAGGCGGAGTTCGAGATTGAATGCTGGGCGATGAATGACCACAGGCCCTGTAGCACCAGATGCTTGGGGCCGGTGGGGATCGTCATCACGCCAGCGGCGAACGCTCCGATGGCCGCGAAGCTGACGTGGCCGAACGAGATGACTCCGGAGTTGCCGACGAACACGTACAGCCCGTACACGATGGTCGCCGAGACCAGCGCGGTGATGAAGGCCTGCTGCGTGGCCGCCGAGGCGCCGCTCCCGATCAGCGCGACGATCGCCAACAGAACGATCGACGCGAGCAGCGTTTGGAACGGCTTTAGCCGATTCATGTCCGCTCGACCGGGGAGCGGCCCAACGCTGAGAACAGGCCGGCCGGGCGCAGCAGCAGCAGGATGATCACCAGCAGGAATACCCAGGCCGTCTGAAAGCGCTGCTGGGAGGCCGGCAGCACGTCGTTGAGGACCGAGGTCGCAAAGCCGATGGCGAACCCACCCGCGGTCGCGCTCCACAGCCGGTCAACCCCGCCCACCACCGCCCCGACCAGCGCGATGATCGTGATGTCGAGGCCGAAGGTGGGCGTGACCAGCGGCTGCTGCACGGTAAACAGCATGGCCACCACCGCGGCCATCCCGCCTGCGATAACGAATGCGAACGAGATCACCGCGTCGGTACGCACGCCAAGTAAGCGGGCAGTGCGGAAGTCCGCAGCAGCGGCCCGCATCTGTAGCCCGAGGTCGGTGCGGCCGAGGAACAGCGCGGTGCCCCCGAGCAGGCCCAGCCCGGCCACCAGCTCGATGATCGTCACCCAGCGCAGGTTGAGCGACCCGTGAATCGCGATCTGGTTGAGGCTGGAGAGTGGGTCGGCGGGCTTGCCGTTGGTGCCGAACGCGATCAGCCACACCGCCTCGAGTGCAAACGCCACTGCGAACGTGGCCACCAGGGTGGTGACCGGCGCGGCGCCGCGCAGGGGACGGAAGGCCAGCCGCTCGATCGCCACCGACAGGCCGATGCAGACCGCGAAGCAGATCACGATGCTGGCCACCAACGGCAGGCCGCTCGTCAGGTTCAGGGAGTACGCCCCGGCGGTGATCAGCTCGCCCTGGGCGAAGTTGATCAGCCGCATCACCCCGAACACCAGCGCGAGACCGATCGCCACCAGCGCGTATAGCGTGCCCAGGGCCAGCCCGTTAATGATCGACTGCACCACGTTCATCCGAAGTACGCCTCCACCATCCGCCCGGTATCTCCAGCGTCGCGCGGGGTCAGCTCCATGGTGATTCGGCCCCGGTTGAGCACGTAGGTCCGATCGGCGAAGCCCACGGTGATCTGGGCGCGCTGCTCGACCAGCAGGATCGTGACCCCGCGCCGGCGGATCTCGGCCAGTGCCTCCCAGACGGTGTCCACGATCGAGGGCGCGAGTCCCAGCGAGGGCTCGTCGAGCAGCAGCAACCGCGGCTTGGCCAGCAGCGCACGCGCGATCGCCAGTTGCTGGCGCTGCCCGCCCGACAGCAGCCCGGCCTGACGCTCGGCCGCCTCCTGGACCACCGGGAACAGTCCACCTATCCACTCCCGGTCAGCCTGCACGCCGTTCGGCTCGCTGCGACCCACCAGGCCCAGGCGAAGGTTCTCCTCGACCGTTAGAGCATCGAAGATGTGACGGCCCTCGGGCACGAGGGCGACCCCCGAGCGCACGATGCGCTCGGTGGGGGTGTCAACGATCGAGCGCCCGTGGAAGCGGATCTGACCGCCGCTGGTCGGGACCGCGCCCATCACCGCAAGCAGGGTGGTGCTCTTGCCGGCGCCGTTGGGCCCAATCAGACCCACCGCCTCTCCGGCGGCGACGCTCAGCGAGATGCCCCGCACCGCGGGCACCGCCCCGTAGCGCACATGGAGCGCCTCAATCTCAAGCGCCGCCTCAGGCACGCGCAGCATCTTCCACGCCCGAGGACCCGAGATAGGCCGCCGTTACGTCAATGTTGCGGCGGATCTCGGCCGGCGGGCCCTCGGCCAGGGTGCGCCCCTGGTCGAGAACGTAGATCCGGTCGCACACGTCCATGATCACCGCCATGTTGTGATCAACCAGGAGGACACCCGCCTCGAAGTCATCGCGTACGCGTCGCACGAGCGAGCAGAACGAGTCGATGTCGGCTTCGGACAGGCCGGCGGCCGGCTCGTCGAGCAGCACGTAGCGGGGGCGCGAGGCCAGCGCACGCGCCACTCCGACCTTCTGTTCGTCCCCGTGGGCCAGCGCGGCGGCGGAAAGGTGGGCATGGCCGCGAAGCTCCAGCGCGCCGAGCAGTTCCTCGCACACCTGCCGGGCTCCGCGCGGGCTCATCCCTACCCCGAGCGCGGCGAGCTGGATGTTTTCGGCCACCGACAGCGAGCCGAACAGATGCCCGTGCTGGAACGTCCGGGCAAGCCCGGCGCGGGCGCGCCGGACCGCTCGCCACCGCGTCACATCCTCGTCTCCGAGTTCGATCTTTCCGCTGCTGGGCAGGTCAAAGCCGGTGATCAGATTGATCAGGGTGGTCTTACCGGCGCCGTTGGGGCCGATCAGGCCCACCACCTCATGGCGCTCAATCTGGAGCGAGACACCCTGTAGGGCCTGGACCCCGTCAAATGAACGGGAGACGTCGGTGGTCCGAAGTGAGCCTTCGGACC
>JALYZB010000188.1 GCA_030945945.1 Actinomycetota bacterium
CCGGCAACCTCGGCATCAGCGCCGTGGACACGCCGTATTTCCCCGGGATCGGCCAGTTCAACCTGCTCGATCTGAGGCCCTGGTACTGGTTGATCCTCGGGATCCTGCTCGTGGTCCTGTTCGTCAATCTCCGGCTGCGCGATTCGCGTCTGGGGCGGGCGTGGGTGGCGCTGCGCGAGGACGAGGTCGCCGCCGTCTCGATGGGCATCCCGCTCGTGCGGACCAAGCTCGCCGCCTACGCGATCGGAGCGATGTTCGGCGGTATGGCCGGCGCCTTCCTCGGCACCTACTACACCACCGTCAACGCCGGCCAGTTCCAGTTCGGTTTTTCGATCTTCATCCTCGCGATGGTCATCATCGGCGGCCTGGGCTCGATCTGGGGTGCGGTGGTGGGGGGCTTGCTGCTCGGCTACATCAACAACTACCTGATCCCGGACGTGCTCAACGGTCTGCCGCAGAAGCTTGGGCTCAACTTTCCGCTGACCGAGATCGAGTTCGGCATCTTCGGCTTCCTGCTCGTGCTGGTGATGATCCTGAGACCACAGGGCCTGATCCCCGAGCAACGCCGCCGCCTGGAGCTGACCTCGGAGATCGGGGCCGAGGACGCGCAACTGATGGAGAGCGGCTCGTCGTGAGCGTCGGGGACACCCCGTCGGCCGACGACACCCGGCTCGCCGGCGACACCGTGACGGCGACCGAGAACGCCCCCGCAGTGATGATCGTCGACCGTGTGACCAAGCAGTTCGGTGGCCTGGTCGCGGTCAACGACGTCTCGCTGACGATCCCGCGTCACGGCATCGTCTCGCTGATCGGCCCCAACGGAGCCGGCAAGACGACCCTGTTCAACATGCTGACCGGCCTGTACAAGCCCAGCACCGGGAGGATCATCTTCGGCGAGCGCAACATCAGCCGCTCCCGGCCCGACGTGATCACCAGCCTCGGCGTGGCGCGGACCTTTCAGAACATTCGCCTGTTCGGTGCCATGAGCGCGGTCGAGAACGTGATGATCGGCCGCCACGCCCGAATGAAGGCCGGCCTGCTCGGGTCGATCATCCGGCCCCCGTACGTGCGCAGGGAGGAGAAGCTGGCCCGCGAGCGCGCCCGCGAACTGCTCGCCTACGTCAGCCTGCCCCCGGGCCTGTTCGATCACCTCTCCGCGCAGCTGTCCTACGGGGACCAGCGTCGCGTCGAGATCGCTCGCGCACTGGCCTCCGAGCCGACCCTGCTGCTCCTGGATGAGCCGACCGCCGGAATGAACCCGCAGGAGTCCGCCGCGCTGACCGATTTCATGCGCAAGCTCCGCGACGAGCTGTCGCTCACGATCCTGCTCATCGAGCACGACATGAAGGTCGTGATGGACGTCTCGGAACGCGTCACCGTGCTCGACCACGGCGAGAAGATCGCTGAGGGATCGGCCGCCGAGGTCCGCGGCGATCCGCGCGTGATCGAGGCCTACCTGGGAAAGCAGGACTGATGGCGCTGCTCGAGGTCGACGAGATCCGCACCTACTACGGCTCGATCGAGGCGCTCAAGGGCGTTTCGCTCACCGTCGAGGAGGGCGAGGTGGTCACGCTGATCGGCTCCAACGGCGCCGGGAAGTCAACCACCCTGCGCTCGATCTCGGGCCTGACTCCGGCCCGCTCGGGTCAGATCCGCTTCGCGGGACAGGACATCACCCACGTCCCCGCCCATGAGGTCGTCTCCTACGGGGTCGCTCTCTCGCCGGAGGGTCGCCACTGCTTCTCGCGAATGACCGTCCGCGAGAACCTTGATCTCGGCGCCCATCACCGCCGCGGCGCGGCGATCGCCGAGGACCTCGAGCGGGTCTTCGATCTCTTCCCGCGCCTGCGGGAACGTGAGAAGCAGAAGGCGGGAACGATGTCGGGCGGCGAGCAGCAGATGCTCGCCATCGGCCGCGCGCTGATGGCCCGCCCGCGCCTCCTGATGCTCGACGAGCCCTCGATGGGGATCGCCCCGATCCTCGTGCAGCGCATCTATGAGACGATCGCCCAGATCAACCGGGACGGGGTGACGATCCTGCTCGTCGAGCAGAACGCCAACTACGCGCTGGACGTGTCGGGCCGAGGGTACGTGCTCGAAACCGGCCGCGTGGTGCTCGCCAACGATTCTGATCAGCTGCGTGACGACCCGGAGGTCCAGCGTGCCTACCTGGGAACCTGAGATGGCCCACGCGACATGGCCCGGCGCGGAGCTGGCGCCATGATCGTCCTGGGCGTCCAGGGGGCGATCGGCTCCAAGGCGCTGTACCTGCTCTTCATCTGGCTCGCCTCGGCGGCCGGCGCGGCATGGCTGTCCGAGCGCAAGGGCTACACCGAGCGTGTCGGGCTTACCTTCGGGCTCGTGCTGACCTTCGTCGGATTCTTCATCGTGCTGCTGCTGCCGGGCCGCCCCGGCTCGGCTTGGAAGCGCGAGGGACCGTTGCCCCGCCGGCGACGCCCCGGGGCACCCGTGGATGCGTCCGCGGGTGGGCCGGGGTCGGCGGGCTCGCCACGTGGGGACGTGTCGACGGACGGCGACGTGCCGACGGATGGCGACGTGCCGCCGCGTCCGTCCGGCACCGCCTGATCGCGGTCAGCTCCGCTGGCAAGCAGGCCGCTGATCCGCGCGACCACCGCCAGCGGCGTGTCAACGAGCTGGTCCCAGGTGAACCGGATGACCGTGATGCCGTGGGCGGCCAGCTGGGCGTCCTTGCGCCGGTCACGCGTGAAGTTGGCGTGCGTGGAGTGAAACTGGTACCCGTCCATTTCGACGGCGAGCCGGGCCTCGGACCAGAGGAAATCGATCTCCCAGCCATGGCGGCGGACGTTGACCTCAGGCTCGGGTAGGTCACCGCCGCGGACGAGCGCGAGCAGGCGCTCCTCGGCCTCCGAGCGGGTGACTCGAGGCCCCTGTTCGCGGTCGAGCAGGCGCACGACTCGCCGCCGGCCCGCGATTGTCGGAACCCGGTCCAGGAGCTCACGCAGCTGTGAGGGGCGCATCAGACGGTGCACGAGGAGGTGGTCAAAGGCGCGCCCGAGGGCCCGCGGTCGGAGGGTGCCGGCAACGTCGAGCAGGGTCCAGGCCGGTGAGGTCAGCGTGAGCCCGTGCCGGATGCACAGGTCGCCGGCGGTCAGCCCCCGACGGCGATGCACCGTGATCCCGGGCAGGCGGCTGTCCGTCGGCACCGTGAGATGCACAACCACGCTGCCTGAGGGCGCCGGCGCCGGCGCGAGCATCCCCCACAGCCCCGCCGCGGTCACGTGGCTGAGCGCGGCCCCGGGAGCGACGGCGAGCAGCGCCTCGGTTTCTTGCGTGAGCGAGATCGGAGCCTTGTGCCCGACCGCGTAGACGCCGCGGCGGCGGGCGTGCAACTGCCCACGCGCGACCCGCCCGCTGACCCGGGTGTCGCTCAGGCCTGCGGCGAGCAGCTGGCGCCTGGACACCCGTCCGCGCTGACGCGAGGCGATGTGCGCGATTCGTTCGTAGCTCGTGCCGGCGACGAGCACTGCCTCCCACGCTCCCAGCACCGCAACGCGCAGTGCTGGGTTTGGGGTCTCAGGCGATGCGTACCCAGCACGATCGTACGGGGCGGGTAGGGCGATGGAAGAAGTCTGCGCAGTGTGAGCGGTCATGATCTCCAGAGCCCGCCCCGGGCCCGGATCCGCCCCCTCGGCGAGCCGAACGTCACATCCACGACACGTCGCGTCGCGTCGCGTCGCCCGAGATCGGGACCCACCGCCCTACCGTCCCGGGATGCGCATCTCCTCGGTGGCGGCGAACCCGATCTCGATCCCAGCCGCGGCGGTACCGCTCTCCCGGGCCTCGTCGGCGACCGCCTGAGCCACGGCTCCCACAACTTCGCGGTTGAACACCGACGGGATGATGTAATCCTCGCGCAGCTCGTCGCTGGAGACGATGTCGGCGATCGCGCGAGCCGCCGCGGTCTTCATCGGCTCGGTGATCTCGCGCGCGCGGACGTCCAGCGCGCCCCGGAACACGCCGGGGAAGCAGAGCACGTTGTTGATCTGGTTGGGGTAGTCGGAGCGGCCGGTGGCGAGGATCCGCACGAGCGAAAGTGCCTCCTCGGGGGAGACCTCCGGATTGGGATTGGCCATCGCGAACACGATCGGATCCGGGTTCATGCGCGCCAGCGCCGTGGCGGGCACCACGCGTGCACCGGACAGGCCGATCAGCAGATCCGCGCCCTCGAGCACGTCCACCGGGGTGCCGGACCGCAGTTCCAGATTCGTGGCCTTGGCGAACGCGCGCTTGACCGCCGGCATCGAACCGTCCAGGAAATCGGACCGTCCGGTGTGGACGGCGCCTCGTGAGTCGCAGCCGATGATGTGGCGCACCCCGGCCTCGAGCAGGATCTTGGAGACCGCGATCCCGGCGGCGCCCAGGCCGACGACAACAACGTGGATGTCCTCAATCCGCTGCCCGGTCAGGGTCATAGAGTTGAGCAGTGCGGCGAGCACCACGACCGCCGTGCCGTGCTGATCATCGTGAAAGACCGGAATGTCGAGATCGGCCTTGAGCCGGTCCTCGATCTCAAAGCAGCGCGGGGCCGAGATGTCCTCGAGGTTGATGCCCCCGAAGGCGGGCGCGATCGCCTTGACGGTGACGACGATCTCATCGACGTCCTGGGTGTCCAGACAGATCGGGAAGGCGTCGACGCCGCCGAACTCCTTGAACAGCATCGCCTTGCCCTCCATCACCGGCATCGCCGCGCGGGGGCCGATGTTGCCCAGGCCAAGCACCGCCGAGCCGTCGGACACGACCGCGACCGTGTTGCGTTTGATCGTGTACCGAAAGGCCTTATCGGGGTCCTCGTGGATGGCCGAACAGACGCGGGCGACGCCGGGGGTGTAAGCCATTGAGAGGTCGTCGCGGGACTTGAGCGGGCTCTTGTTCTGCATCTCGATCTTGCCCCCGATATGGAGCATGAACGTGCGGTCGGTGGTGTCGAGCACGTGGGCGCCCGGCACGGCGTTGACGGCATCGGTCAGCCGGGGCCAGTCGGCGGCGTCCCCGGTGGCGACGGTGATGTCGCGCACCGTGTGCGCACCCTCAACCGCCACCAGGTCGACGGCGCCGATCGTCCCGCCGGCGGCACCGATCGCGCTCGCCACCTGACCGAGCATGCCGGGCAGGTGATCGATCTCGACGCGGAGCGTTAGGCTGTACTGCGCGGACGGGGTGGCGGCCATCTCGGCGGCCATCTTATGCCGCCGGCCATCGCTCCGCCGGACGCCTGTGCGCGGGCGCCGCCGCCGGGCAGGGCCGGGCGGCGAGATAGGCTCAGGCGACGATGGCCGATGAGCTCTTCCTGATCGACGGCAACAGCCTCGCCTACCGCGCCTTCTTCGCCCTGCCGGAGTCGATCGCGACCTCGACCGGAGTCCCGACCAACGCGATCTTCGGCTTCGCCTCGATGCTGGTCAAGATCCTTACCGACTACGGGCCCAAGGCGACGGTGGTCGTCTGGGACGCGGGGTCGAGCGGGCGCAAGGAGGTCTACTCCGAGTACAAGGCGCAACGCTCCAGCCGCCCCGATCTGCTCAAGGAGCAGTGGCCGCATCTCGCGCCGATCGTCGACGCGTTCGGTTACCGCAACCTGAAGGTGGACGGGTTCGAGGCTGACGACGTGATCGCCTCGATCGCCGAGCGCGCCAAGACGTCTGACCCCCCCGTGGACGTAATGGTGGTGACCGGGGACCGCGACGCCTACCAGCTCGTGGATGACCGCGTGCGGATCATGACCACCTCACGGGGCATCACCGACACCCGCGTGTATGACCGCGAGGGCGTGATCGACCGCTACGGGATCCCGCCCGAGCTGGTCCCCGACTTCATCGGACTCAAGGGGGACACGAGCGACAATATCCCCGGCGTCCCGGGGATCGGGGACAAGACCGCCGCCGATCTGCTGCAGCGGTTCGGCACCCTGGAATCGGTGCTCGCGAGCATCGAGGAGATCAGCGGCGCCAAGCGCAAGGAGAACCTGACCAACCACGCCGACGACGCCCGCATGTCCAAGCTGCTGGCCACCGCCAAGCGCGACATCCCGGTTGACCTGGACGTGACCAGCTACGTGTCCGCCGAGCCCGACCGGTCGCGGCTGCGAGAGGTGTTCCGCGAGTTCGAGCTGCGCGATCCGCTGCGCCGGCTCGAGGAGGCGCTCGGGTCCGCGGATGCCGCCGCACCGGCCCCGGAGGCCGAGACGGCGCTCACCGCCACCGTTGTGTCGGGCTCGGTACAGGACGCATCCGGTCTGCCCGAGGGCGAGGTCGCCGTGACCGTCTGCCCCCCCGAGACACCCGAGGGCGCCCTGTTCGGCGAGCAGCCCGAATGGCGCTTTGCCGCCTACCACGCCGTCTCCGGACGGCTGCTGGCCGGGGACGCGAAACGTCCCGAAGATCTCGTTCGCGCGATCGCCGACCGGCCCGTCGTCGCCCACGACGCCAAGGCGCTCGGGTTGGTGCCAACCCGGCTGGTCCACGACACCGAGGTCGCCGCCTACCTGCTCGAGCCGGCGCGCCGCGCCTATCCGTTTCGCGAGCTGTGCGAGGAGCGGGGCCTGGCCACCGACATCGAGGACGAGGCGGGCAGCGACGCGCGCCTGGTCGCCGCGCTCGCCGACTGGCAACGCGAGGAGATCCGCGGCCGCGGGCTCACGGACCTGTTGCAGACCGTCGAGCTGCCGATCGTCCGCATCCTGCGCGACATGGAGCTCACGGGGGTCAAGCTCGACACCGAGGCGCTGGCGGGCATCTCCGAGCGGGTCAAGAGCGAGGCGGACGCGCTTGAGCGCGAGATCTACGAGATCGCCGGGGAGGAGTTCACGCTCGCGTCGCCGCGACAGCTCGAGGAGGTCCTGTTCTCAAAGCTCGGGCTGTCGCGCAAGCGGCGCGGCAAGACCGGGTACTCGACCGACGCACGGGTCCTGCAGGCGATCCGCGACGAGCATCCGATCATTGCCAAAATCGAGCGCTGGCGGGAGCTGACCAAGCTCGCGCAGACCTACCTCGACGCGCTGCCGCTGCTCGTTGACGAGCGCAGGCGCCTGCACACGACCTTCAACCAGACGGCAGCTACCACCGGGCGGCTGTCCTCCAATAACCCCAACCTGCAGAACATCCCGATCCGTACCGCCCTCGGACGCGAGATCCGGGCCTGCTTCATCGCTGAGCCGGGCCATTTGCTCGTGTCCGCGGACTACTCGCAGGTCGAGCTGCGCCTGCTCGCGCACATCGCCGGCGAGGACGTGCTCAAGGAGATCTTCCGGCGCGGCGAGGACGTGCACACGGCCACCGCCTGCCGGGTCTTCGGGGTTCAGCCCGACGAGATCGATCCGGGCATGCGCTCGAAGTCCAAGATGATCAATTACGGCATCGTCTACGGCCTGTCGGCCTACGGTATGGCCGACCGTCTCGGAATCGCCCAGTCCGAGGCGGATGAGTTCATCACGCGCTACATGGAGGGCTTCCCGGCCGTGCAGCGGTTCATCGAGGCGACGATCGAGCAGGGCACCGAGCACGGCTACGTGTCGACGCTGTTCGGCCGCCGCCGTCAGGTCCCCGAGCTGCGTGCGCGGCGCTGGGAGCTGCGCAAGCAGGGCGAGCGGTTCGCGGTCAACATGGTCATCCAGGGGACCGCGGCCGACATCATGAAGGTGGCGATGGTCGAGTGCGACCGGGCGCTCACCGAGGCCGGGCTGGAGAGCCGGCTCGTGCTTCAGATCCACGACGAGCTCCTGTTCGAGGGGCCCGTGGCCGAGGCCGAGCAGGTCCGCGTGCTCGCGGTACACGAGATGGCCAACGCATACCCGCTCGATCCGCCGCTAGCCGTCGAGGCGGGCATCGGCTCCGACTGGCTGTCGGCGAAGTAGCGCAACTTCGCCCTTGAGGCACCGTTCCCTGGGCATGCGCATCCGTGTCGCGCTGCTGGTCGCAGTCCTCGCGGTCGCCGTCGGCGCGCCCGGCGCGCCCGCCTCATCCCCCGGGCGGACCGGCGCGATCGTCTACGACGACGCCAACTCGAGCTTCGATCCGCTCAACAAAGGCGCCACGAGGTACACCGAGTCGCTGTCCGCGCTGAGCCCGGCGCTGCGCGCAGAGCGTGCTCCGGTGCCAGGGCAGCGGCACGCGACCCTCTACACGGCAACCATCACGGCACGCACCCACGGCGCCTCGGCACCGCGGGCCGCGCGCAACTATTGCTCGTCGGACGGCGACCTCGGCGGGGATGTGATCGAGGGGATCGGCTGGCAGCCGCTCAGCCGAGCTGGAAGATGAAGTCGTAGGCCTTGCCGCCGTTGCGCGACAGCAGTCTCATCTGCCCGCGCGCGTCGCGGTACGCGCCGGTGCCGCCAGTGATCGAGAGCACGGAGTTACGCGTGTCATAGAAGGGGCCCTGGACGGTGATCTGACCGCCGTGCAGGAACGTCGTCCACAGGCACTCGAAGATGCCCAGCGTTGGGTCGACGCGAGTGCAGAAGCCCTCGTCGTGTCCGACCTGCTTGGTGTTTGCGGCGTTGAAGACGGGGTTGTTGAAGGTCAGGATGTTGCCCTTGACGTCCTTGCCGCCGCCGGTCGGGATCTCGGTGTCGGTGATCGCGTGCTCGATGACGTGCACGGTGGCGCCGGGCGCATGAGCGGTGCGGGCGACACCGGTACCGGCGGCGCCGAGCGTGGCCAGGGCACTCGCCACGGTGAGCGCGAGCGCGGTTCGGCGCAGGCGGTGGGGCCGGCGCGGGATGTTGTCAGGCATGGGAGTCCTCCTCGTCGTGGACCTCAGGTGGCCGGGCATCGTACGCCGCCGCGCCGAGCCCGTCCAGACTCACGAGTGGCCAGTCCCGCGCCCAGCGTCGGGCCGCGGTGTCCAGCCGCTGGCTCAGGCCACGGCGAGCGCGGCCGCCGGGCGGGATCCCGCGGGGCGATCGGCGGCCACGAAGTCGGGGTGCGCGACCGCGAGGTAATGGTTGAACGACCAGTCGACGAAGCGCTTGGTGGCCATCGCGCCGAGCGCGGGGCCGAGCGCCCGCGGCGCGATGCGGGGCACGAGCCGCTGCGCGCGCAGCATCCAGCGAAACGCGAGCTCGTGCTCGGCCGAGAACGCGTGGTAGCGGACCAGGGCCTGCTCCCGCGTCTGCTCGCCGGAGACGACCGCGCGCAGCTCGCGTCCACAGGCCAGCCCGAAGTACAGCGCGGTTCGGATCCCCTCGGCGGTGAGCGGCAGGCAGTGGCCGGCCGAATCGCCCGTGAAGAAGATCCCGTCCTCGGTCGCAGGCCGCAGTGCGTGCGGGATCCAGTTGCCCTGATAGCGGACCGTGTCGGCCTGCAGATCGTCGGCGAGGCGGACGGTCGGCTCCTTGACGTGGAAGCGCGGGTCAAAGGATCCGACGCCGATCCGCAGCTCGTCAGCGGCCGGAAAGCTCCATCCGTACCCGGCCGGAACATAGCGGCGGTCGATCCAGATCTCGAGGTCGCGGCCGCCGCCGAACGGATGCACCTCCAGGCCGCGGGACAGCAGCGCGTCGGGGGGCTGCACGTTGGGCCCGGCACCGAGGATCCGCCGCCACCCGAGTGCATCGACGATCAGCTTGGCGTGGATCTTCCCGCGGTCGGTCGTGACCACGTCGCTCGCGCGGGACTCCACGGTCGCGGTCTCGAACGTGAACTCGCCCCGCGCGGCCAGCGCGGCGCACAGGGTCCGGTAGTCGAAGGTCGAGAACGTCCACGGAAGGTCGTAGCGGGCCGTGCGGTAGGGCGAGTGGATGACGAGCTCGCCGAAGGTCTGGCGCAGTGACTCCTGCAGGCCCAGGGCGGTCAGCCAGGCGGTGGGGATCCCGCAGGCCGAGGTCTGTCGCTCGCCGATGTCATAGCGGTCCACGACCAGCACGTCCGCGCCGCTGCCGGCCAGCTCGCGCGCGACGGCGAGACCGGCGAAGCTTGCCCCGCAGATGAGGACGTCACAGTCGTGCTGCAGGGGAGTACGATCGGCACCGCGCTTGGTGGCTCGTCTGGGCATGGCGGCTGATGATAGGGAGGGTCGCCGGGCCGGCCGCACCACGCTCGTCGGGTGGCTATCCTCCGAGGACCTATGTCCTCAACCTCAACTTTGATTCCTGCCCCCGACCAGGGCCACGCCACGGTCGTCGAGGGCTCTGACGGTCTGCTGCTCGAGATCGACGGCCAGATCGTTCCCAACTACGACGCCACCCTCCATCCGTTCCAGGAGGGGGACGTCGTCACCGGCAACGTGGTGCGGATCGACAACGACGAAGTGCTTGTTGACATCGGCTACAAGTCCGAGGGGGTCATCCCCGCCTTCGAGCTTTCCATCCGCAAGTCGGTCGACCCCGCAGACGAGGTCGAACTCGGCGAGGAAGTCGACGCGCTGGTCCTGACCAAGGAGGATCAGGACGGTCGGCTCATCCTGTCCAAGAAGCGCGCCCGCTTCGAGAAGGCATGGCGACGCATCGAGGCCGCGGCCGAGTCCGGCGAGCCGGTCCACGGCGCGGTCATCGAGGTCGTCAAGGGCGGCCTGATCATCGATCTCGGGGTGCGCGGATTCCTGCCC
>JALYZB010000203.1 GCA_030945945.1 Actinomycetota bacterium
CTGAAGCGCTGATGAACTTCTCTCGCGATGTTGTCGACGCGCGTCCCGCGAGCCAGCGGGCGATGGTAGAGCTCTCGCGCGCGGGCGCCAGACGCGAATGGACGTTTGGCGAGGTGGCCGACCGCTCGGCGCGGCTGGCCGGGACCCTGGAGGCCCGGGGGGTCAGGCGCGGCGACGTGGTCATGACCCTGATCGGCAACCGGGTTGAGTGGGTGCTGACGATGGTCGCCTGCTTTCGGGTCGGCGCGGTCGCGCTGCCCGCTAATGAGCAGCTGCGGGCCAAGGACCTGCGGGTGCGCCTGGACGCGGCGGATCCGAAGCTGATCGTGGCCGATGAGCGCAATACCGGTGAGCTCAGCGCCGCTGAGCCGAGCTGCGAGGTCGTACTCATCCCCGACGATGCGCTGTTTCATGCCGAACGCGCGGCCGCCGCCGAGCTCGGACCCACCGATCCGTGTCTGATCACCTTCACGAGCGGAACAACCGGCGAAGCTAAGGGTGTAGTTCACGGTCAGCGTTATCTGCCCGGTCAGGAGCTGCAGGCCAAGCACTGGCTCGACGGGCGCCCAGGCGACCTTGTCTGGTGCACCGCAGCCAGCGGATGGTCCAAGTCGGCCCGCAACGTGTTCATCGCGCCGTGGCTACAGGGGGCAGCGGCGCTCCTGCACGACGCGCGCTTTGACCCCCATCAGCGGCTCGAGGTGTTGGCCGCCGAGGGGGTCAACGTGCTGTGCATGGCCCCCACCGAGTATCGGGTGATCGCCAAGCGGGCGCCGCTCGCGCCGGTACCCGGTCTGCGCGGGCTGGTGGCGGCCGGAGAGGCGCTCAACCCCGAGGTGTTGAGGGCATTCGAGGAGGGTACGGGGCTCGAGATCCGCGACGGGTACGGACAGACCGAGACCGGTCAGCTCACCGGCGTGCCCGCCGGGGGCGAGGTGAGGCCCGGCTCGATGGGGCTTCCCCTACCCGGGGTTGCGCTCGAGATCCGCGACGATCAGCTCGTCCTCGCTGATCCGCATACCGATCCCACGTTCTTCGTCGGCTACCTCGACGGCACGCCCGCACCCGAAGGTGAGCCGTGGGCAACCGGGGACCGGGTCCGCGCTGACGATGACGGCTACCTGTACTTTGAGGGTCGGACCGACGACGTGATCATCTCCGCGGGCTACCGCATCGGCCCGTTCGAGGTCGAGTCGGCGTTGGTCGCCCACCGCGCGGTCGCCGAGGCGGCGGTGGTTGCCGCGCCCGACGAAGAGCGAGGCGCAGTGGTGCGCGCGGTGGTCGTGCTGCGAGACGACTTCGCACCCAGCTCCGAGCTGGCCGCCGAACTCCAGGAGCACGTCAAGCACGAGACGGCCCCGTACAAGTATCCGCGGATCGTCGATTTCGCGCCCGAGCTGCCCAAGACGGCCAGCGGCAAGGTCCAGCGGGCTCGCCTGCGTGAGACGGGTCCCTAACCCAACTGGTGAGCACGGTCGTTAACCCAAGCGCTGAGCAGGGTCGCTAACCACATGGTGACGCCGCTAGCCTAGACCCCGATGAGGGAGAACCGGCCCGCCATCGGAATTTGCACGGCCCGCACCGACGCCGCCTGGGGCGTTTGGAACCAGCCCGCGGCGCTGCTGCCCTTCGCCTACATCGACGCGATCCAGGCCGCCGGCGGCCTGGCCGTGATGATTCCGCCCGACCCGGGCCTGATCGCCGATCCCGACGAGATCCTCGACCGTGTCGACGCGCTGATCCTGGCCGGGGGCAATGACATCGATCCGGCCAGCTACGGCGCCGAGGCGCACCCCGCCACCAACGGCCTCGTGCCCGCCCGCGACGAGGTCGAGCTCGTCCTCACCCGCCGCGCCGTCGAACGCGATATGCCGGTGCTGGGTATCTGCCGCGGAATGCAGCTGCTCAATGTCGCCATGGGTGGCACGCTGCTTCAGCACCTCCCCGACACCCTTGGCCATGAGGAGCACCGCCGTGTGCCTGGGAGTTTCGTCGGATCCGATCACGGGGTCCGCCTCGACGCCGGCTCTCTGGCGGCTCGCGCGGCCGGCGAGGAGCAGCACAACACCAAGTCTCATCATCACCAGGCGGTCGACGCGATCGGCGCCGGGCTCACCGTCACCGGCCTATCAACCGAAGATCAGCTGCCCGAGGCGATCGAGGCCCCCGACCGGCAGTTCGTCCTCGGGGTGCAGTGGCATCCAGAGGCCGATGAGCGCAGCCGTGTGATCGCCGCGCTGGTCAGCGCTGCCCGGGACTACCGGACTGCGAGCGGCTCGGCGTAGCCGGCGGCCGCGGCCCGGAGGACGTCTTCAGACGTGACCGCGTCCTCGAGCACCGTTCCGGTCAGCCGGCAAGCGCGACCACCGCGTCCATCTCCACCTGCGCCCCGAGGGGCAGCGCCTGCACGCCGATCGCGACCCGCGCGGGCGGGCTGGACTCGAAGAATGAGGCGTAGACCTCGTTGACGGCCGCAAAGGCACCCATATCGGTGAGGTAGATGGTCATCTTGACCGCCTCCCCCAGACTCGTCCCCGCCGCCTGACAGACCGCAGCCAGGTTCTCCAAGCAGCGTCCGGCCTGGTCGGCTGCCGTGGCGCCCACCAGGTCCCCGGTCCGGGGGTCGAGCGGGATCTGGCCCGAGCAGAAGAGCAGGCCTCCGGCCTTGACGGCGTGGACATAGGCTCCGACGGCCGCAGGCGCGTCAGGCGCGTTGACCGGCTCGCGATAGTCAGCCAAGTTCGTCTCCTTGCACTCGAGAAGCACTCCCGCCGCACCGGGCGGCGGCGAGGCGGGTGACCGCCTGGTCAAAGCCTATTGGGCGCTCCGGGCCGGGGTAGCCTGACCCTGATGCCCAACCGCCTCGCGCACGAGACCTCGCCCTATCTGCGTCAGCATCAGGACAACCCCGTTGAGTGGTACGCGTGGGGTGAGGAGGCGCTGGAGCGTTCGCGCCGCGAACAGCGTCCCCTGCTGGTCTCGATCGGCTACTCGGCTTGTCACTGGTGCCACGTGATGGAGCGCGAGTCCTTCGAGGATCCTGAGATCGCGGCGCTGATGAACGAGAGCTTCGTCTGTGTCAAAGTCGACCGAGAGGAGCGGCCCGATGTCGACGCGGCGTGCATGGAGGCATGCCAAGCGATGACCGGGCAGGGGGGCTGGCCGCTGAACGCCTTTTTGACCCCCGACCGGTCGCCGTTCTACGTAGGGACCTACTTCCCGCCCGAGCCCCGTCACGGCATGCCGAGCTGGCGTGCCGTGCTCGAGGCGGTCTCCACGGCGTGGACTCAGCGGCGAGAGGACGTCCGTCAGTCCGGGGCGCAGATCCTCGCCTCGCTCGGCGCCAGCGCGCGGATGCGGGCTTCCGAGGAACCGATCACGGCACAGCTGCTCGAGGAAGCCGTGCCCGGCCTGCGGGCCTCCTATGACGCCGCGCAGGGGGGTTTTGCCCGCGCGCCGAAGTTCCCCATGGCCTCGGTGATCGAGTTCCTGCTCGCGCGGGGGGAAACCGAGATGTCGCTGGGCACGCTGGGCGCGATGGCCCGGGGCGGAATCTATGACCAGGTCGGTGGCGGCTTCGCGCGCTACGCCGTCGATGCCACGTGGACGGTTCCCCACTTCGAGAAGATGCTCTACGACAACGCGCTGCTGGCCCGCGCCTACCTGCACGGCTTCCAGGTGTTCGGCGACGAAGGCTTTCGCCGCGTGA
>JALYZB010000227.1 GCA_030945945.1 Actinomycetota bacterium
TCAACGTCTTGACCGTGCTCGCCGGATTGCCGACCAATCCAACGATCGCCACCAGCGCGATCAGCGCCGGAAACACAGCCAGCAGCCCGTAGTACGTCAGCGCAGCCGCGGAGTCGCTCATGTTGTCCTCGCTGAACTCCGTGAACGTTCGCTTGAGCGTATGAAACCGAGACGTCCCGCGGGCACCGCCCTCGGGTGCGTAATCCTGACGCGGCTCACGCGCCGAGCCCGCCGGCTCGTTCGAAGTCGCCATCACCGCACCTCCCTCTTTCGGCGCTCGCCGTGTCCGCGTGACTGAGCTTGGGGTCTCACCGTCCCGGATAGGGGTCGTCAACGCTGTCTCCCCCTGTCTCCGTATCCCAGGAGCCGTTTGAGCATTCTGGACACGGCGGCAGACTCTCGGTCGAGCCGACGTTCAGCTCATAACCGCACTCGGTGCAAATGTAGGTGCCGGCCGACACTCACTACCGGCAGGAACTGGTTCGGCCATGTTCAACTCCTTTGCGGTGGTTTGGTGGGTGGGTCTTAGGGGATAAATCAGTCGGGGCAAAGTGCTTCGTCTGGTCACTACCCGCTACTTATCGCCGTGAGTCGAGACCCCCCCGACTCCACCGAAACAGGGTCAAATCAGGGTGTCCACCAAAGCGGGGGGGGACCAGTCCGTAGTCAGATCAGTTAGCCTCGGCGCGCCCCGGACGGGCCTCGACCGCGCCGGCTGGATTGCCGTCCTGGGCGGGGGTTGGGATAGGCTCGACTCGCTTGGGTTCCCGTGCCGGTGCGGGTTCGTCGGTGATCGTCTTCTTGCGTCGCGGGATGGCGCTGTTGAACAGCAGGATCGCGGCGGACGCGCCCCACAGGATCTCGGTCCAGATGTTGGCGGCTGCCATGCCGAGCACGTTGCCGCTGACCAGGGCGATGATCGCGCTGGCCCCGAGGGCGATCCCGACGATCAGGCTCATCGTCTTGGCGAGCAGGTGCTGAGCGGCTCCGAAGAGCAGCAGGCCGCCGCCGGCGGCGGTGAGCATGCCAGTCCAGCCGTTGGCCCCGAAGATCCCGAGGAACACCTTGTGCGCGGACGGGACCTGGCCGTCGGGGAATTGGGAGAACTTCGGGAACGTGTGCTGCTTGTAGATGAAGTACAGGCCCGCGATCAGCAGGATCGTGCCCAACAGCAGAGCGGGGCCGCGCGCAAGGCTGGCGCCCTTCTCAGTGTGGGTACGGGCGTCGGCGTTCTCAGACATGGTGACCTCCGAGGTCAGCGAGAGATGGACGGTGGTGACAGATCCGCACTACGCCGCCTGTCCGCCGCCGCCGAGCAGCTCCTGAGGGTCGATTCCGTACTTTGACAACAGGTCAGCGTGCTGCTCGTGGTCGACCTGGTCGGGAAGCTCGCTGCTGGCCGCCTGCGCCTGCCCGGCTCCCATACGACTCTCGATCATCGACAGGATCTGCTGCTTGGGTATTTGCATGTCGTTCTCTCTCTCGGGTTGTCTTTTGATGTCATCCAGCGGGGGGGCGGCCAGGCTGTCCCCCGTTGACTTCAGGTGGTGCCGACCGCTCGTCGACGTTCAGGGTGAGATCCGTCGCGGGATCAGCCGCCGAGGCTTGGCGTGGCGAGGTCGCGGATCCTGGCCCCGGTGCTCGCGCCGAGCGACCCGACGTTCGAGACCGCTCCGTTGGCTCCGTTGATCGCAGAGGGATTGAGCTGGCCGTTGTGCAGGCGCTGACCCAGCGAGCTGAGCCGTGTCCGTAGAGCGGTGAGCGGACTGACGAGTTTGGACAGCAGCGCGCTTGATTGCGCGTCGATGAGCGCGATCTTGATCTCGTGGTAGGCGAACAACGCCGGGGCACCCGCCTTGACGATCGCCAACTTGTGTCTCAGCGGCGGGGTGAAACCGCCGCTGCGAAACGGCTTGTAGATGTAGCGATGAAACGCCCCGAACGCCAAGCCGGCATGCAACAGAAACTTCGTCTTGGCGAAATGAACATGCGCAGGCGTGCTGCCACCCCCCGACCCGCCGGCCGATGAGCTCGTGCTTCCGCATCCAGCCAACGCAATCACTAGCACCAGCATCAAAGCCAGCGCCAGTGCGCGAAGCGCCGAGCCGCGGGAAGCCGCGGGCCTGGCCATCGACATACGCGGGCGCTGGAGCGGGTTCGAGCGCATACTCCCAGCGCCTCCGGGACCGCAACGGGCGAGCATGGCCGACCGGGTTTTCTCGGGGGTTGTGGGTGCTTCGGCCATTTGCTTTCTCAGTTCTCTCTTGACGTTGGGTGGGAAGGACCTGTGCTGCTTGTCTGGCGCTATTTGGTGCCGTGGCTCGAGAAGCCGCCGCCGGCGCTGAACTCGTCGGGGTGCTCCTCATGCACCCGGCCTTTGCCGGCTGCGCTGCTGGGTTCATCAGAGCCCTGAGCGCCGTCCATCCCGTCGCTGGGATGGGGGTCGATCGCGCTTCCTCGGTAGGTGTAAAAGCCGAAGATGACCGCGAACAGGATCGCAATCCTCACGACGATGAAGATGAGGCTGCCGCCCGCGAGGGCCGCAATGGGAAAGCTCATGGATCTCCTGTCTGAGGGTTCGATGCTCGCGATTGCGGATGCTCGATCGAGGGCGAGTTGACGTTCGACCGGGCACGGGAGGAGGGCTTGTCGCGGCGCGACAAGCACTCCCCTACGTAGCTATGACCGCCTTGCCGGCTTCTTGTGCCGCCGGCGTGAAGCTGCCCTTGGTCAGGGACCTCAGCGGGTCACGTCGCCGCTTAGCGCCCCGAGCGCTCCGGGCCGTCGGTCTCGATCTGCTCCTTGCGGACTTCCTCTGAGACCTCGCGATCCTCGGTGACGGTCTCCTTGCCGAGGCGCACTCGCTCCTTGGCGACGGTCTGCTTGTCGACGACGACCTCGTCCTCGTGCAGGGTGACCTCGTGCTCCTCCTCGGTCAGATCGCCGCCGGCCATCGCCTGATCGCGGTTAGCGTCGGTGATCGGCTCGCGCTCGATCGTCACGTCTTCGCGCTGTACCGGGACGGTCTTGGTGACCATTTCGGTGACGATGTGCTTGCGCAGTCGCGCCCGGCCGGTCTCCTTCTGGCGCGTGCCGACATGAAGCTCCTCCTCTGAGCGAGTCATCGCGTCATCAGTCGTCGGTCCGCTGGTGTCGCGGCCGACCACGCCCGGCTCCCGGGCCCGGTCGCGGCGCTCATCTCCACCCCGCGCGGGGGTTTCTCCGCCTGCGGGCTCACCCTTGGCGGTCGTCGATCCGTCGGTCGTGTACGGGACACCGTAGTGCTCAAACAGCTTGACTTCCTCCTGCTCTGAGAGCTCACCGTCGGCTTCGACGCCGGGGGCGTCCTTGACCTGATCCTTGGTCACCTGCGAGCGGACGTCTTCCCCGTCCGGTGACGCGCCGGCCAGCGGCACAAAATTGCTCTTGGTGCCAAACATGCCGCTTGAGACGGTCGCCCATTCGGGCTTGCCAGTCTGTGGATCCTCGTAGATTTCGCTGATCTTGCCGATCTTCTCGCCATCTGAGCCGATCATTGTCCGGCCCTGCCACTCGTACGCGTCAGTCATTTCAGGCATTGATGTCTCCTTGAGACTCGGTGGTTACCGGCTGGAAATCAGCCGGTTGCTGCTTACCGGCGGCGGTATGCGCCGGGGGGTGGCGTGTTGCCTTCCTGCACCTTGCGGTCAGCCTTCTCCTTGGCCTTCTGGGCCTGGTCCTGAGCGCGGTCCTTGCCCAGCTGCATGTCGTCCTTGACCTGGTCCTTGTTCTCCTGCCCCTTGCTGTAGGCCTGGTTCAGAAGCCTGGCCGCCACGTCGCGGCCACCCAGACCGAACGCCAACGCGGCGCCCAATGCGACTGAACCGAGCAGCGCGACGTAGGTGATCTGCACGATCGCCGGAGCGATCTTCAGCTGGTTAAGGACCATGAACACCGCGATCCCCATCACCAGCGCCGGGACGGCCGTCCCCACCACCTTGCCGGTGGGCGTATCGCCCATCAACTTCGCCGCCGCGCCGCCGGCCGCGCCGGCGATGACCGCGGCCAGCACCAGGATGATGATGGCGGCGATGACGTTGGGCAGGTAATTCAGCACCTGGTTCATGAACGCGGTCACGGCTGGGATCTTCAGCGCGCTGATCGCGGCGGTCAGAACGAACAGGAAGATGAACCAGAACACGACGGCAGCAATCAGCCGTGCCGGGCTGGCCTCTGAGTTCAGCTTTCTGACGTGCGCACCCGCTGGGCTCGCATGCAGCGCCCTGTCCACACCGACCTTCTCAAGCACCTTGGTCAAGATGCCCTTCACCAGACGAGCGATCAGATACCCGATGATCAGGATCAGAAAGAAGCCCAACAGGTTGGGCAAAAACCCCAGCAGGCCATCCAGAGCCTTCTGAACACTGTTGGCGATGTGTACGGATGCGATGGTCATGCTGCTCCTTCACAGTTGTTAAGTAGAGAGACGCGCACGGCTGCGCTGGGAGACTTCCCGACGAACAGTCAGAAAGCGATACCCGTCGCATCTCGACGCTGACTCGACCTCCGGCGACTCTAAGTAGAACAAGCTGTACGACTTATTCGCCCGATTCAGTCTCTGACGGTTACAATAACCCCAAATGCAAGAACTGAACCATCTATCTCCACAATTTATGCCGGAAGGGCATTAAATGAGTCAGAGTGTTCCATCTAGAGACGCCGATGCTGGCGCTGTTCGCGTGGGTGAAGCAGCTCCCGAGCGTCGCCGGCGCAGCGACGCGGCCCTGAACCGCGCGAAGATCCTCGACGCGGCGCGCAGGCTGCTGGCCGACAACGAGGACCCCAGCATGGGTGAGATCGCTGTCGCGGCGGGTGTGGGACGCGGCACGGTGCACCGGCACTTCCCCACCCGTGACGACCTGATGGACGCCGTGCGCCGCCAGGCACGCGATGACGCCGACTCAGATGAGGAGGACTACCTGCGTCCGCCGGGGGAGCTGGCCAACGTCAGCAGCACCCCGCTGTCGATCGCCGACATCCTCAACAAAGTTCCCCCGTTTCAGCTCGGCGAGCAGATCGTCGCCGAAGCCCAACGTCTGCCGGGAGTGTCCTCAGCCGCCCTCTACGTCGTCGACCTTGACGGCGCCAGCATGCAGCGCCTCGCCGGAGCCGCGACCTTCCCGGCGCAGATCACGGCTCCGCTCGCCGTCGGTCCCGAGATCCCTCGCGAGGGTGTCGCGGCAATCCGGGCGGTGTTCGAGGAACTGCTGCCCGGCGCGACCGTCGCTCCTTTGCAGTTGCGCGGTCGTGCACTCGGGGTACTGCTCGCCGTCGGAACGGTCAGCGATCAGCTGCGCGATCTCGCCTCCGAAGCCGCTATCGCACTCGCGCTCGCGCCCTCCTACACCGACTACATCGACACCGTCCGCCGGACCCGGCCGACCAGCCCCGCCGCCGAAATCCAGCAAAACCTATTGCCCCCCCGCATCGCGCGCGTTGGCGGCGCGACCCTTGCCGGCAACGTCCTGCCGGGCTATGAGATTGGCGGAGACTGGTTCGATTACACCGAAAATCCTCGCGGTACCTGGATCGGGATCGCGGACTCCGCCGGAGAAGGCGCGGCCGCCGCCGGTATTGGTGCCGTCACCCTCGGAGCGTTTCGCTCCACCCGCCGCGAAGCAAGCGACCCGGCCGAATGCCTGCTGGCAATGCACGAGGTGCTGCTTGAGATCGGCGGCGGCGCAGCCAGCTCGACAGCCACGATCGGACACTGGAACGCGCCGGCGTCGATGTTTCGCTGGATCACCGCCGGCGACGAACCACCGTTTCGCATCACCGCAACCGGCCAGCTCAAACCGCTCACCGGCAAGCTTCACCCGCAGCTGGGAAGTCGCGACTTCCCAGATCAGCTGCGCACAAACGAGACCCGCCTCGATAAGGGCGAACGAGTGCTTCTGCTCTCCGACAGCTTCACCCAAACGCCGCACGGCCTGGGACTCCCAGCGATCGCACGCGCTGTCGCAAAGGCCGACGATAACGCCGCACCAGCCACCCTACGAGCCATCGAAGATCTACTACGCGAGGAAACCCCCGACCAGCTCGATGACGACGCCACCATCATCGTGCTCGCCCCCAGCGGCATGATCGGACCCGCGGACTGATTGCCAAGCGCCTAGGCAGAATCGAACGTCAACGCTCAAGGGCCACCCCATCCCATGGCCGGCATCCACGCGAGCGGTCCAAAAGCGTCAGCGGGAGGTCTTTGCTGGCTCGGTGGCAGCGCGCGATGCCCGTTCGATGACCTGCTCGGGTCTTACAGCTAGTCGACCTGCGCGGCGGTCCCTGATGGTGACGATCGGAATCGATCCGCGCAAGCACACGCACACGGGGGTCGCCGTTGACCCGCTTGGGGTGCAGATCGCCCAGCGAACGGCCGCCGCCCGGCGTGAGGGGTTCGGTCAGTTGCTGAAGTGGGCTCGCAAGCTTGACGCTGAGCGGGTGTGGGTGATCGAGGACGTCCGGCATGTGTCCGGAAGCCTGGAGTGGTTCTTGATCGATCGCGGCGAGACGGTCGTCCGCCTCCCGCCTCGCTTGATGGCCGACTCGCGCCGCGTGGTCTGTGAGCGTGGGAAGTCCGATCCGATCAACGCGCTCGCGATCGCACGCGCCGCGCTCAGGGAGGGTGTCGAGACTTTGCCGACGGCCTGGCTGGCTGGCGTTGAGCTCGAGATCCGGTTGCTGGCCTTACATCGCGAACGGCTGGTGGACTCCCGGACCAGGTTGATCAACGAGTTGCGCTGGCAGCTGCACGATCTCTGGCCCGAGTGAGAAATCCCCAAGCGAGTGCTCATCCAGCCGGGCTGGCAGACCAAGATCGCCCAACGCTTGCGGCGTGCTGCGATCACCCAGCTCTATGAGCAGCTCGCCGGCCTGCTCAAAGAGGTCGCGCCGCATTTGCTGACCGAGCCGGGACTGGGTGTGCTGATCGCTGCAAAGCTGATCAGGGAGATCGCCGGGATCGACCGGTTCACCAGCGATGCGCAACTCGCCCGGATCTCCGGTTGGTCGCCGATCCCGGTCTCATCCGGACAGACTGACCGGCACCGCCTCGACCCGGGCGGCAACCGGCAGCTCAACCACGCGATCCACATGCTCGCGATGACCAAGACCCTCCACGATCCGCAGACCACGGTCTACATCGCGAAGCAGCACAACAACGACAAGACCAACAAGGAAGCGATCCGCAGCCTCAAACGCCACCTCGTCCGCCGCATCTACCACCTGTTACGGGACCCAAACCAGGTCCCAACCACCGTTTGCTTGACATAGGAGCCATCGGCGAGAAGGGCGTCCGGGCCGGAACGCTTGGAATGTCAAGCGCTCGTGCGCCGT
>JALYZB010000241.1 GCA_030945945.1 Actinomycetota bacterium
GGCCGAACCGACCTGCGCTCCCAGGCCGCGAACGCGTCCAGTCAGCCAGGTGTTCGCAGCGCCTTAACCTCGTGGCACGCACCCTGGTGTTCTTTACCGAAGTAGTGGGCGCTCGTTGCGTGCGCGAAACGCCCACGCGGGTCCGGGGCTCGCGACCCGTTCGCGATCTAGCTTGTGCGCGCGCTCGCGGTGCGCCGCCCGTCAGGTCCCGCAGTACGTCACGTGGGCCCCGAAGCCCGGTGGGGCGGGGGCGGCGTAGGTCTCGAGGCCGGGTCGTTCGTCGAACGGTCGGGTGACGGCGTTCAGCAGCCGGTGGTACGGCGCGAGGTCACCGACGGTGGCCTGGGTGAGGGCGTCCTCAACTAAGTGGTTACGCGGGATGTACAACGGGTTCACGCGGTCCATCAGCTCCGGGTCTGGCGCGAGCGCCATCCAGCGGCCAACCCATCCGGCGAAGTGCTCCGGGGTAGCAGCGACCGTGGCAAGCGCATCCGCGTGGCCTTGAGCGACGCGGACGAGCGCGCGGAACGCTGAGGTCCAGTCGACCTGCTCCTCCCTCAGCACGGTGAGCAGGCCGTCGACAATCGACTCGTCCTCAAAAGCCCCGGCGGGGAGGCCGAGCTTGGCGTACATACCGTCGCGCCACGCGGCGCGGAAGCGGTCCGGGAAAGCCTCCAGGACAGTCATCAGCGCCTCGGCGACGGACTCCTGGTCGCCCGGGTCAACCAGTGGCAGCAGTGACTCGGCCAGACGGGCGAGGTTCCACTGCGCGATCCCGGGCTGGGCGCCATACGCGTAGCGGCCGCCGTGATCAATCGAGCTAAACACCGTCTCGGGGTCATAGGCGTCCATAAACGCGCACGGGCCGTAGTCGATGCTCTCCCCGGAGATTGTCATGTTGTCGGTATTCATCACGCCGTGCACGAACCCGACGAGCATCCACCGCGCGACGAGGTCGGCCTGCGCCGCGCAGATGGCGTCGAGCAGCGCGACGGCCGGGACCTCGGCCGTGGCCGCCGCGGGGTGGTGGCGGGCGATCGCATGATCGGTCAGGCGCCGCAGAAGAACCGTGTCGCGAAGGGTGGCGGCAACGTACTGGAAGGTCCCCACCCGCAGGTGGCTCGCAGCGACGCGCGCAAGCACGGCGCCGGGCAGGAGAGTCTCGCGACGAACCGGCTCGCCGGTGGCCACGACGGCCAGCGCGCGGGTCGTCGCAATCCCGAGCGCGTGCATCGCCTCGCCGACGAGATGCTCGCGGAGCATCGGTCCAACTGCCGCACGTCCGTCGCCCCCGCGCGCGAACGGCGTACGCCCCGAGCCCTTGAGATGAACGTCGCGCCGACGCCCGTGAACGTCGAGGACCTCGCCGAGGAGCAGCGCCCGCCCGTCACCAAGTCGCGGCGACCAACCACCGAACTGGTGACCAGCGTATCCCTGGGCAACAGTGGCCAGGTCGCCGGGGACACACGTCCCGAGTAGCAGGGCGATGCCATCGCGGCCGCGCAGGGCATCAGGGTCAGCGCCGAGTTCGGCGGCGAGCCCGTCGTTGAACACGAGCGCCTTCGGCGCCGGGGCAGACGCCGCCACCCACGGCTCGTACAGACCCTCTAGCTCACGGACAAAAGTCTGCTCCGCGAACGGCAGCAACTGGCGGGCGGAGACGGACACCGTCCGAGCATAGGTACCGCCGGCGCGGAGCCCCGAGACGACCCCGACACCCCGCGGCGACTCGGCCGAGATCCGCGCGTGACCCAGGGGGCGTAACGGGACAGGTCCGGGCGCCTGCGTTAAGGCGAGAGCAGGTCTCGTCGTTGCGACCGCCGGTCTGGGGCGTTGCGCAAACGGGCCCCATAAGTCGATGGCTGTCTCATCGCCCAACGTCGGGCGAACACGTTCCCCGAATGGTGGCTTGGACCGACACACTTCCGCTCGGCGGTCGGCGATCCTCGCATCAACGAGCCTCTACTTCCGTCTCCGCGGAGCAAGTCTGCCGCCCTCGGATCGGCGC
>JALYZB010000263.1 GCA_030945945.1 Actinomycetota bacterium
CCCAGCTCCTGCTCGAAATCGTGGGCGACGCGCTTGAGGTTCTGGCGCGGGTCGGCGTCCAGCAGCTCGCCGGTCTCGGTGTCGTAGCAGTCGCAGTAGACCCGCGCCACTCGCCGGTCCCAGGGCAGCACGGCGAACGTGTCCAGGTCGGCCATGGCCGCCAGCTCCGATTCCTCGGGACCAAAGCCGATGTAGTTGCCGTAGCGGTCGGTGAACAGGTTCGCGGTCGCGCCGTAGACGAGCTGGTAGCCCTTCTCGGCGACCTGGGCAAAGAACGAGGAGACGACGCCCTTGCCCATCACCCGGCCGGTGATCGAGACCTGCTGAAAGAAGACGTACTCGATCCCTTCGGCCTCGATCCGTCGCGTCAGCTCCTCGATCTTGGCCGCCCGTCCCGAGGCCGCGCGGGCCTCCGCGAGCGTCGGCGGAGCGGGCGCCACCGGGGGCGACGCGAGCACCGTCTTCACGTTGCCGCCAAACCCGCCGGTGCCTTGCCCTGGTGCCATCAACGCTCCTCGAGACTAGACAAATTGGTACATGGCGCGTTTTATACCAAGCGGGTGCCAGCGCCGCAAGCATGAGCTTGACCCCCGGGGAGAACGGTTCTACGATGTTGCGCACTCATCAACAGCATTGCGCTATAGGCAATAGGAGCGTCTGTGTCTCGCAACCTTCCGTCCCGCGCCCCCACCCTCGTGATCGGCGCCGGCGTTCATGGCCTGTCGACGGCTTGGCATCGCGCGCGTGCCGGTGAGCCCGTGCTCGTGCTCGACAAGAGCGAGGTTGCCGCGGGCGCCTCGGGGATCGCCTGCGGCGTCGTGCGCAACAACTACTTCCAGCCGGCGATGCAGGAGCTGATGGCGGCCAGTGTGGACGTGTGGGAGTCTCAGGCCGAGACCCTGCACTATCACCCCAACGGCTATATCGCGCTCGGCCCCGCCGCCCAGGAAGGCGATCTGACCGCGGTGGCCGAGCGTCAGCAGCGGATCGGCTACCCATCCGAGCTGTACGTCGGGGAGGCCGAGGTGACCCGCCACATGCGCTCGCTTTATGACGACTGGCGCGCGCCCGGGCTGAGCGTGTGCCTGCATGAGCGGGCCGGCGGCTACGCCTTCAATCGCGAGTCGATGCTCGGCCTCGCCGAGCTGGCCACCCGTGCGGGTGCGCAGATCGTCACCGGTGTCGAGGTCACCGGGTTCGCGTTTGACAACTCCGGAGCGGTCGCGCAGGTGAGGACCAGCGCCGGCGATGTCGACGTCGGTCAGGTCGTCGTGGCGGTCGGTCCGTGGATCGCCACCCTGTGGTCGATGCTCGGCCTTCCCGACCGGCTCGATGTGCGTCAGCCCAACGGTGAGGTGGCGGCCGACGAGCCGATGTGGACCTACTGGTACCTGCAGGAGGGAGAGATCGACGTTGCGCCCGGGGTGCTCATGACCAACGGCGGCATGTCCTCACCGGTGCTGCACGTCGATTCCGACCAACCCTTGCGCGCCGACGACGGCAGCCTGATCACCGCCGAGCCCTGGGGTGTCTACTTCAAGCCCGATCGGACCACCATCCAGGGTGGAGCTCAGCCGATTCGGCTCGGCCACAGCTTCGACGTGGACCCGTATCCGACCGGAACGGTCGAAGCCGGCTTCCCCGACCTGTGGTCGGCTGCGCTGTCTCACTGCCTGGCGCGGTTCGCGGGCGCGCGCAGTCACTACCGGCAGACCCGATCCGGCGGCGCCGGGGCGTTCACGGTCGACAACTTCCCCGTGTTCGACCATATGCTCCCCAACGTCTTCGTCGCCGCGGACTCCAATCATGGCTACAAGATGATTGCCGTCGGGCGCGAGATCGCCCGGGTGCTGGCCGGCGAGCACTCGTCGCTGCTGGCACCGTTTCGCTACCAGCGGTTCGCCACCGGGGATCTGCACCCGGTCTCGCACAGCCCCTACCCCTGGAGCTGACGCGAGCCGGGGGCCGGCGATCGCGTCCGTCCGTCCCCGCCGAGCGCCCGCTCAAGTTGCGCCGCAGCCTCCAGCAGCGGATCGCGCAGCGCCGCGCGGGTCGCCGGCGGCAGCCGCGACGCAGGACCCTGCAGACCGAGGATCGCCACCAGCTCGCCATCGTGGCCGAGCACGGGCGCGGCGAGCGCGACCAAGTCGGGCTCGCGCTCTCCGATCGCCTCGGCCCACCCCCGCTCGCGAACGACCTCCAGCTCGCCGGCGAGCGCGACCAGATCGATCGTCGTGTGCTCCGTGTACGCGGTCAGGGGCCGCTCGGGCGACAACCCCGGGCTGCCGCCCTGCCACGCCAGCATCACCTTCCCGGTGGCGGTGGCGTGGGGGACGCTCGGACGCCCGATGCGCGCCATGCTGGTGACGCTCGATGCCGACGGCACGAAGTCGACCGTGACCGCCTCGCCGCCACCCGGGACCGACAGCGTCGCCGTCTCGCCCGTCTGCGCGGCAAGCCCGGCCAGCAGGGGCCGTGCCTGCGCCCGTACGTCGAGCTGCGTCAGAACCCGGTCGGAGAGCGCGACGAGCCTGAGGCCGAGGCGGTAGGGACCACCCGGCGAGCGCTCGACCAACCGTCCCGCCTCCAGCGTGGCGAGCAGTCGCGAGGCGGTGCTCGGCGTGACTGCGATCCGCCGGGCGAGCTCGTTGACCCCGAGTCCGGTGTCGCTGGCCGCGAGCGCGTCGAGCAGCGCGATCGCGCGACCAACCGAGCCCACCGGTCGACGCGGCGAAGTGGTGTCGCGGCCGGTCATCTCGGCTAACCGGTCAGGCGGCCTGCGTCGGAGCGGTCGGCCTGTGCCGACCGGCGGCCGGCGCGCCCGTCGATCAACCGGGCCGGTGCGCGCGAATCGAGCGAGCGCATCACCATCACATCGATCCCGCCCGGGGCGAAGAGGTCTCGGGAGTAGGCGACCGGCTGGTCGCGGCCGGCGAAGATCAGCTCCTCGAGCTCTAGACCCGCGGTCGTACGGTGGACGCCGAGCTGTCGCCCGGACCGCTGCCGGGGGCTGACCAGCGCAGGATGCACGCGCGTGCGCGCGTAGGTGATCGGGACGCCGGCGGCGATCAGAAGATCGAGAACCATCTCCCCGCCCTCGAGCGCTGACTGCAGCCGGTCCACAGCGGGCAGCTCGATCGCCGGATGCACCACGTCGAACATGACCGCGACCGGGGCGTCATCGGCAAGCAGCGTTCGCGCGACCGTCAGCACCACGGCGTCGGACTCCAGGCCGAGCGCCGCGCTCGCCTCGGCACCGACGGCCCGCCACTGGATGATGACGCCGGTGGCGCCGAGGCGAATGCCGCGGCGGCGGGCCACCGACGAGTACGGCTCGAGCCGCTCGAGCCGCTCGTCGAAGGCGGCCGCGTCCAGCAGGCCGCCCACGAAGGTGCCGCTGCCCTGACGACGGACGATCTCGCCGCTCTCCTCCAGGCGCTGCAGCGCGCTGCGCAGCGTGCCTCGCGAGACGCCGAGCATCGCCGCGACCTCATGTTCAGGTGGCAGGCGGTCGCCGGGGCGATAGCGGCCGGGGGCTAGCCAGTCGCGCAGGGCCCGCTCGGCATCATCAACCAGCGTCGGCCGCACGGTTGCCGCTTTGTGTCCTTCTGATCCGCGGCGCCCTTCTGACCGTTCGCTCGACACTCTGTCCTTCCTCGGCGCTCAGCACGGAGGACCCATCGTAGCCGGGGGTGCGACGCGGGCGCGGGCTTTCAGGCCGAGTGACCCGGGCTCGGTCCCGACCCGTCGGCCGGATCGCGCTCGCGGGGCTGGACGTGCTCAAACCCGAAGCGGCCCTTGACGCACAGGTTACCGAGGGTCACGTCGTGATCGGCCGGCGAGGAGACCTTGACGATGCGCTCATCCTGGACGTGGAGGGTGAGGCTGCAGCCGACGCCGCAGAAGGCGCAGATCGTCTCGGTCTCGCTCTGGCGCGACGGGTCCCACTCCCCGGCCTCGCGCAGCTCGTACTCCGAGACCGGCATCAGGGCTCCGGTTGGACAGACACCGATGCAGTTGCCGC
>JALYZB010000265.1 GCA_030945945.1 Actinomycetota bacterium
ATCCAGTGCCTCGGTCCAGAACGAGAACTGCCTGGGGAGATCATCGACGCGGAACACGATCGAGCCAATCCGCATGCGGGCACGATAGCGCCGGCTGACTCCCGCCTTACGACGGCTCGGTTGCTGAGACGAAAGACGACTGCGACGGCGACCAGCGCGACCCGCCATCAAGGTCCGCTAGTGAATCCCTTCTGAGACGCTGACCCCCGATCGGGCTTGGTGACGAGCGTACCGGCCTGACCTGTCGGGGCCCTGCGGCAGCGGCAACTGGTCGGCGCTTCGGCAGAACATCGAGCGTCACACCATCCCGCGGCTGACGCATCCACGGGAAATCTTCGGGGATTGGTGTCTCGCGCGACGGCGCGGCCAGCTCTGTGCTGCCTCGTTACAGGGCTGGTACGGGCTTATCTGGTGTTGGGTTTGGAGTTGCATGCCACGCGTGCATGGAGATGCATGTCGTGCCAGCCGTCAGCATGAAGCGCGGCTTGGCGTTTGAGTCCCTCGAGCGCATACGACGCGTTATCAGCGATGCGACACGAGGCTGGGTTTTGGATCGAATGCTCAAGCTCAAGCCTGTGAAACCCAATACTGAACGCCCAGTCGGTCAAAGCGCTCAGCGCTCGGGATGCGACCCGCTGTCCTCGTGCCGCGGGCAGCACCCAATACCCGACCTCGCCGACGCCCTCGCGTAGGTCCATCCACCGCAGTCCAACGCGCCCAACGACGTCGGAACCGTCGGTGACTGCCCACCCCGCCGCGGTCTCCTGCTGCCAGGCGTGCGCCCATGACCTAAGCCACGTGTCGGCCTCGTTAGTGGTGTTCATCGATCGTACGTGCCAGCGCTGGATGGCTGGATCTCTGTAGGCGCCGAGCACCGCGTCACGGTCCGCTGGCTCCCATGGACGCAAGACCAAACCAGACGCATTTATCAGCGGTTGCGGTCCGTCTCCCAGGCTGCCCGCGATGAGCGTCGGTGCAGTCAGCAACGGCATGCTGCATTATGAGCAGCTCCATCGCTGCTTGGCTTCTCCGACACTGGCCATTAGGCGTCATTCTCAAACCGCACCGTCTCGGCTGGCGCCGAAGAGCTGAAACCGTCAGGCCGCTGGCGCGAGACTCCTTCAGGCCGTCCTGAGCGTCCCCGCGGGAGGCTCGACTGCCCGAGCCTCGACGCGCCAGCCGCTTGGTCGTCGTCTCGGCGTAGCCTCATTGGCATGGAGTTGCGGCCCTACGCTGATCACGATGCGACCGCAACACGGTGGGTCTTCGAAAGAGCCGTTCGAATCACCGCCTCGCGCGACTACACGACCCAACAGATCGACGCCTGGGCGCCCGTGAAATGGGGGTCGACGGAGTCGGTGACGTGGGCGGCCGCCCGGGCGGAGGCGACGACGATCGTCGCCGTAGACCACGCGGAGGTTGTCGGCTTTAGCAACCTCGTGCAGGGCTCCCTGCTCGACATGCTCTATGTCGATCCGCGCGTGAGTCGCCGCGGGGTCGCGTCTGCGCTAATCGGGCACATCATGTCCCTCGCTCGCAAGAGCGGCGCCGCTGAACTTGAAACGTTCGCAAGTCTCACAGCGCGCCCGCTTTTTGAGCGGCTCGGGTTCGTGATCGTGGAGCAACGCGCTCCGATCGTTCACGGGATCGCAATCAGCAATTTCAGGATGCGCCGCGACCTCTGAGCAAACGGACCGGGCGGACCCCATCACCGACCTAACATCACGCCGAGGCCAGTCAGACACCTCGGCTGCCCTCGACGAAATACGCCCGCGGGCTCCCGCCGAGAAAGTCGCCGGTAACGAAACTGGGCGACACGGCGCCGCCGGCGCACCCGTCGCAGTTCTATTCGCGATTCAGGGGCTCCAGCCCGGTCTCGCGGCTACACGCCAACAGTGCGAGCATCCGTCGATTGGGCTTCATGGAACGTCTGATGGGCCGAGGTGCTCGATGAACGACCGTAAGTGAGCACTCGTCTCTCGCGGGTCTTCCAACCATGGGATATGGCCGCCGCGCAGCAGCGCAAACCTACCCCGTGGCAGGAGCCGCGCGAATTCGCGCGGCCCTGATTGCCCGATCGGGTCTGCTTCCCCGTGCAACACGAGCGCCGGGACCACGAGCTCAGAGAGTCTGGGCTCGACGTCCCGGAGGGCGAGGCGCCAGTCGTGCTCGAGGTCGCCGAGCACGGCCGGGTCAATGGTGTATCTGTCAAAGCGGGCGCAGCGGGCGGCAATCTTGCGATCGGAGAAATCTGTCAGCCACATCAACTCGCGCAGCCGATCGATCGCGTGCTCATCGCCGCCTATCAGTTCGTCGTCAAGTCGCTGGACCTCGGCTCGTTCTTCGTGGCTTAGGCGCTGCATTCGGTTCATACGACGCTCGGGCCCCCAGCCCCACCGCACCCCGGTGCCGTTCAGAAAGACGAGACCGAGGACGCGGTCCGGATACGCCAGGGCGTAAAACAGCGCCAGGTGCGCACCCCACGAGTGTCCCCCGACCAACCACCGCTCATGACGCCAGAAGCGACGAAGTACCTCCATGTCGGACAACATCGCGGCAACCGTCCACGGTCCGCCAGCCCGCGAGCGTCCACCGCCGCGTTGATCAAACCGGTGAACTTCTGCGAGATCTTCAACCAGCTCCGCCACAGGCTGGAGATAGTCATAAGCGCCAGGCCCACCGTGACACAGCATCATCGGCACGCCACGCCCCAAGGTCGCCGACCACAACCGGCCGCCTGGCACCTCAACAAACTCCTCGCGGATCCCCACAGCGCCACGGTACCGACCGCGCCTTCCAAAGACGACAGGCGCGCCGCTCACGACGCGGACGACCAATGCGCCGTCGCAACCGAGCTCATTTCACCCCTGCTCTCGGAGCCGGGCACCGGTAGTCGCCGCAGTCAGTGAAACCGCCTCAGCCGCAGAGCCCGCGTCGCGTTCAGGTCGCCCAGCGTCCGCTGGTCGATCGGGTGTGCGA
>JALYZB010000266.1 GCA_030945945.1 Actinomycetota bacterium
CGCGGTTGTGTCGCGACGCGCGTCAGAGGCCCTTCGATCAGCTCTCAGCCGACGCTGGCACCGACCAGCACGCAGCCGAGCGCCGCCGAAGCATCTCCCGGTATTGCTCGGTAGTCCGCTCAAGCAGCTCCCCGGTACCCCAGTCGAGCACAATCCCGTAGTGGCGGACGAGGTCCATCGTGTCCAGCTCGCCGGAGCGAAAGCGCTCGGCTACGGAGTCGGCGTTCTCGTTGAGCTTGCCGACGCGGGACTTCCGCTGCTCGGCGCGCAGCGCGTCCGTCGCATCCTCGTCGATTCGATACTCGGCAAGGTCGCGGTCGACCTCCTCGACCACGACGCCGTAGTCGATCGCCGCGCGTCCGACGGTGACATAGCCGTCCTCGACGTCCTCGAGCACCGCCTGCGGGTCGCGGGTCAGGGGATCACCGAGGCCACCACCTCCAGAGCTGGGGCGCTCGAAGAAGTCGCCCTCGGTGACCGGAACCCCAGAAAAGTTCGCTCCCAGGAAGCGCTCGCGATCGGTCCCGCGGTTGAGCCAAACACCGTGCGGAATCGACGGAAGCCCGCCGCTGATGCCCCATGTCACGCTTCGGGCGCGATCGCAGCAGTAGGACATGACGGCGCCGTCAACCTGAGTCAGCCTCCCCCCCTTGCGCACCCCGACGCCCCCGCGGTACTGACCAGGGCCGCCGGAGTCAGCGATGATCTCGTGCTGGGAGGTGAGCACCGGCGTGAGGCGCTCCTGACCTTCGAGCGGCTGCACGGCGAGTCCAACCCCGAACACCGGCGAGGTGCAATCCTGTCCGTCGCGGCCCTGGCGCCCGCCCCAGCCACCCGCCATCCAGTCGTACCACATAAAAAATGGCCGGTCGCCACTGCGCGCGTCGCGGCCCCCGACGAGCAGATACTCGAGGTTAAAGCAGCAGGCCATTGCCCGCTCGGGAAGGATCTGCGACCAGAGTTCAAAGCCGGCGTTCATGATCTTCTCGTAGGCTCCGGAGACCGAGCCGGTGACGGCGATGGGCCAGCCGGCGTTCACAACGCTGCCCTCGGGGCCGACGTCGACGGTGATAGCGCGGTAGAACCCGGAGTTGAGCGGAATCTCAGGCAGGAACGTCTTGGCCGAGGCGATCGCACCTGAAAAGGCCACGCCCGCACCGGAGTTGAGGAAGCTGGCGATCGCCGGATCCGAGCCCGACAGGTCGTAGTGCAGCTCGTCGGCTGCGATCGTGAGCTTGAGGCGGATGGCGACGAGCCCCTCGCCGCTGCCCGGGTCGAAGTCGATGTAATCGACCGTCTCCCAGGTGCCGTCGTTAAGCTCGGTGATCCGGGCGCGGGTCAGGCGCTCAACGTAATCCTGGACCTCGCCAAAAGCGGCTACAACGGTGTCCCGACCGTACTTGACGATTAGCCGGAACAGCTCGGACTCCGCGACCCGGGTTGCCTCGATCTGCGCATGGCAATCCCCGAGGATGTCGCCCGGCGACCTTGAGTTGGAAGCGATCATGGCGATCACGTCGTTGCGCGTCACCCCGCGGTCGACGACCCGCAACGGGGGGATGCGAAGTCCCTCGCCGAAATGATCAGTGGCACCGACGTCGAACGAGCCGGGAACCGAACCGCCAACGTCGGCCCAGTGTCCATTGGCCTGCGCGAGTGCGATCATCTTCCCGTCGGCGAACACAGGTCGAATGAGGCTGACGTCGGGAAAGTGGGTGCCTCCGCGGTACGGGTCGTTGACGGCGAACACATCGCCCTCGTGGATGTCATCGCCGAAGTCCTCGAGCACCGCCTTGGCCTTGAGGTGAAGCGTGCCAACGTGAACCGCGATGTCCTGAGAGCCCTGCATCACAGTGTTGCCTTGGGCGTCACACAAGGCGCACGAGAAGTCCCGCGAGTAGATGACGAACGAATGACATGTGCGGAGGATCTGCTCGGCCATTTCGTCGACGACGGTCACGAAGGCGTTCTTGAGGACCTCGAAGGTGACGGGATCCAGGGTGCGCTCGCCGGTTGGCATCGGTCAGCCCGCCTGAGAGATCGTCATGCGGATCGTCCCCGTGCGGTCGACCTCGGCGCTGACGCCCGGGGGGATGAGCGTCGTCGTATCGAGCTGGTCGACGATCGCCGGCCCGCTGAGCGCCATCCCAGGTCTCAGGTCGTTGCGCGCGTAGACCGGGGTGTCCTGCGGGTCGCCCTGGCCGTCGAACCACACCTGCCGGGCCTCGGACGGCTCGGGCAGCGCCGCCTGTTCGTCAGGCTCCTCCTCGGGCAGACGAAGGTCGGCCGCTGGGCCTGTCGCCATCAGCTGCAGGCGGTAGAGCTCGACGGGAGTGTCGTCGCGCCGGTATGAGTACTCGCGCTCGTGCGCGCGATGGAACTGCTCGATCGCGTCCGCGAGCGCGGCGTCTCGGGTGACGACGACCTCCATCGAGCGCCACTGGCCGAGGTAGCGCATGGCGATCGTCCGCTCCAAGCGGACGTCATCCGGCGCGACACCCTCCGCCTCGAGCAACGTGCGGCCCTGATCCTCCATGCGGGCGAAGGCGGCCTCGAGCTCCTGGGGGTCTGCGTCGTCGGCGGCGGCGAGGAACATCTCGGAGAGGTCGTGGCGGATGTCGACCATGAGGCAGCCCAGAGCTGACCAGGCACCCGGGCGTGGGGGCACGAGGAC
>JALYZB010000298.1 GCA_030945945.1 Actinomycetota bacterium
TGGCTCTCAATGCCAGCCTGGCGTTCGTATTTGTCTACACCATCCCCGACGAGGCCAAGGCCGCCGCCGTCGAGGCGATCACGCGCGCGCTGTGCGACGACGCGATCTCCGCACTGCCGCTGCACCACTTCGCGCTCGCAGAGACCGCCGCCGCGCACGATGCGGTCCAGGCCGGAACGCTCGGCAAGGTCCTGATCGACATCCCCTGACCCTCGGCCGCGACTGAGCGACCCACCCGTCGACAAACTCCACCCGTTGCACCACATCAGCCGACTTGACTGCCGGGCCGCCGCACGCGAGTTAGCTTCAGAGCAGATCTCGTGCGCCAGCCGCTCCGGGCTGCGGGTCCTCGCCAGAACCAGAAGCGGCTCTAGGACGCGGAGCAGGCGTCCTCGCACCCGCTGTAGCGAAACAGGAGCCACGTCAGCGGCGCCCATCGGCGCCGCCCGCGCTTCCGCTTTGGACCGGGCGGCGCCCAGAGCAATGGCCGCGGCTTCACCGCCGGATGGGCGACGAAGCAGCGCTCTCAGTCTCGGGCTTGGGTGTCCCGCGTTCCGCGCGGCAAGAAGTCCAGCGAGCGCGCTCTGGATCTAATGCCAGTCGCGGACCGCGCGTCCGAGGGTTCGGCTGACCTGGGTCGTGAGAAGAGGCGCCAGCGATGCCGCTGTGGCTTGCCCGGCCGGGACGCGATCGGTTGCGTGAAAGCAATCCCAGAAGTGAACCAGTCCGTCTTCACCGTCGACATCGAAGAGCTTTGCCGCGAGCCGCTGCCACCGATACTGAAACCACACGTAGTTCAGCGTGCTCATCGGGTTATCACCACCTGTGTAGTGGGCCTCAAGCTCCTCCAACGTGCTGTAGCCCTCGGTGCGCATCCGAGCGGCGAGCTTTCGACTTGCCGCTCCTACCGCGGGAAGCGTCTCGAGCGTCGGCAGGCTCGCCGGCAGCTCAATTGCGACGAACGCGTGCAGGGCTAGGTTGACGAAAATCTCGCTGAGCCAGAACGTCGGAAGCCGCAGATCCCCCAGCACCTCAAATGCGTGGCCCAGCTCATGAATGGTGATGAGGGCAAAGAACGGCTGCAAATCCACGCCATCGGCACCATCCGGGTATGTCGTGAGCAACCTGGCATATCCGCGGGGTGACGCGTCGCGGACGTCCTTCGCGATCGCAGACCAGAAGTCTCCGCTTCCTGCTGGCATCACCACGATGCCGGGACGGATCTGACCGTCGTCATCGCTAAAAAACGGCAGCCCGTAAGGCTGCCGACTCGCCCAGTCCGTCTCGTCGGCCACGATGAGAGCGATGTCGGGCTTAACGGCTGAGAACAATCGACTGAAGTACGCGTAGGCGGCCGCGGCGACATCGGCCGCGGCTGTCGCCCTATCCAGCGCCCCTTCGCTGTATCGCACCTCAAACGGATAGCCCTTCAGGCCCGCAAGCGCTGATCCTCTGGCCACCGAATGAGCCTAACTGCTACCGCATGCTCACGAACATGGGCTGCGACGAAGCCGCCTGCCGCACTTCTCCTTCGATCCGGCGGCGCTCAGAAGCAGGAGCGTCGTCCGGGTAGCCGGATCGGCGACAAAGCAGGCACGAGATGGCCAGACCGCTCGCGGCTGCCTGAGCGGCGAAGCGGTCGTCCACCACTCTTGTGCCGCGCTTGCCTGTGTTCGCGTTGGTGGATGGGAGCCGCGGACGTGTGGGTATCGCGGCTTTGCGGCTGCGCGAGAGTCCTCGAGTCGGCCTTCGCGCCTGTGCGCGCGTTGAGTAGGCCGCTGAGTCCGTGGATCTTGCCCGGCTTGCCGATCGCGCACCTCGTGTTTGAGGACGTTTCCGGCCGGTTGGCCATAGACTGGCAGCGGGCTGTGGCCTTCCCGGGCCGCAGCGTGACCAGGACAAAGGCTCGGCATGGCTGTGATGAAATGGTGGGGTTGGGGCGTGGAGGGCGTCGAGTTCACCGCCGACGACAAGCCCGACCTCGGTCCGTTCATCCAGCAGGTGCTCGGCGTTGATGTCGGGGCTGCGACAGTGGCGCCTATACCTTTCGAGGATCTGCAGATTCCGGAGTCGATGCTGCCGGATGGGCTGGGGTCCGCTCTTCAGGAGGCGGTCACGGCGGCGTTCGTCTCGGTTGATCCGCGTGATCGCGTGGTACATGCGCGCGGGAAGTCCCTGCGGGATCTCATTCGGCAGCGGCGCGGCGATCTGCCGCGTGTCCCTGATGTCGTCGTGTACCCCGGCAGCGAGGCCCAGGTCGCCGCGGTGCTGAACGCCGCGCTGGTGGCCGATGCCGTGGTCATCCCGTTCGGCGGCGGCTCGTCAATCTCCGGATCGCTTGAGGCGTCTGCGGCTGAGACGCGCCCGGTTATTTCGGTTGACCTCGGTCGCCTGGACAAGGTGCTCGCGATCGACGCACTCTCGCGCCTGGCGCGTGTCCAGGCTGGTGTGTTCGGCCCGCACCTTGAGGAGCAGCTGGCCGCACGGGGATACACGTTGGGGCACTTCCCCGACTCGTTCACCCATTCTACGCTCGGCGGTTGGATCGCCACTCGGTCCTCCGGCATGCAGTCCGACCGGTACGGCGACATCGCTGATCAGACGAAGGGCCTGCGGGTGGTCACTCCGTCGGGAACGCTTGTCACCCGCCCAGTTCCGGCGGCGTCGACCGGCCCGAGCATCCGGGAGATGGTGCTCGGTAGCGAAGGGCGTCTCGGGCTGATCACCGAGGCCACCGTGCAGGTGCGGCGCGTCCCTGCGCGGCGCACGATCTTCGGGTACCTGTTCCCGACGTTCGCCGACGGTCTGGCCGCCATGCGTGACATCGCTGCAAGCGAGTGCTCCGTGTCAGTGACGCGGGTCTCAGACGCCCCTGAGACGCAGTTCTCGTTTGCCACGCGCAAGCAGCCTACGATCGTCGACAGGCTGAAGTCACGGGCGCTGAGGACCTTCCTACAGCGGCGTCTCGGCTACGACGTTCGGCAGATGTGCCTGTCGTTCATTGGCTATGAGGGAAGCGATCGCCATGTCGCCCGGCTGCGCCGGACGGTCGGCGCGATCGTCAAGCGTCATGGAGGTCTGTGCATCGGCACGAGCCCGGGCGCGCTGTACGACCAGAAGAAGTTCGACACCCCCTACATCCGCGATTTCCTGCTCGACCGTGGGGTCGCGGCCGATGTGTCAGAGACGGCAATGCCGTGGAGCCGGCTGGCGCCTGTCTACGACGCGGTCACCGCTTCCGCGTACGGAGCCTTTGCCGAGCTGGGCGTCCAGGGGTACATCATGTGCCACCTGTCGCACAGCTACCACGCTGGCGCCTGCCTATATTTTACATTTGCCTTCCAGCCAACGCCGGACGGCGACATGATCAGCGAGTACGACGTCGTGAAGTCAGCGATCCAGCAGGCCTTCGTCGACAACGGCGCAACGCTGTCGCATCACCATGCGGTGGGGACGGAGCATGCTCAGTGGCTCGAGCAGGACATCTCGGCTGCGGGGGTCGCGATGCTCGAGGCGCTTTTCAAGGGAACTGACCCGGGCCGGCACCTCAACCCGGGGAAGATCGTCTAATCGTGCGCCGCGAGGTGCCTCGCTCGGAGTGGTGGCGCAGGCGGTCCAGTGATGGTGAGAACTAGCAGCCTGGACCAGTCTTGGTCGCGTGCCATGCCCGCGCGGATGGTGCGCGAGCTCCTGATCTGCGGCGTGTTTGGATCGATCGTCGACGCGTACGCGCATCGGGAGATCGTCGGCCTCGAGTACCTCGAGGACCTTGATGGTCCGGTGATCTTCGTCGCAAACCATTGCAGCCACGTCGACACGCCGACGCTTTTGCGTTCGCTGCCGGCCCGGTGGCGCCGCCGAACGGCGGTGGCCGCCGCGGCGGACTACTTCTACACGAGCCGCCTACTCGCGGGCGCGGTGTCGCTGGCCTTCGGCACCGTCCCGCTGGAACGAACCGCCCGACGCACGGGCGTCGATGCGATCGCCCATGTGGAGCGCCTGATCGACAGCCGCTGGAACCTGGTCGTGTTTGCGGAGGGGACGCGCTCGCGCGACGGCCGCGTCGGCCTGATGCGCTCCGGCGCTGCGCTGCTCGCCGCCCAGCACGCCCTGCCGATCGTGCCGGTCCAGATTGCCGGCACGCTAGCGGCGATGCCTCCGGGACGGCGCTGGATTGTCCGCCCCGAGGGTGGCGGACGCTGGGCGCGCCGCACGATCACCGTGCGGTTCGGCGCCCCAATCCATGTCAGGCGCCACGACGACCGCCTAGAGGTGATGGAGCAGGTACGCACGTTCATGAAAGCCGGCGGAGCGGACACCACTCCCGATCCCAAGCTGGCGGCTCGCCGCGCGGCAGCGGCAGCCCGGATCGCCAACCCAACGTCGACCCCGAGCCCCCACGACTGATGGCACGCGTCTTTCTGACCGGGGGCGGCGGTTTCATCGGCGGTGTGCTGGCCGAGGCGCTGCGTGCGCGCGGCGATGAGGTCGTCGGCCTGGCCCGGACTGACGCATCGGCCCACTCGCTCGCGACCCGGGGCGTTCAGGTTGTGCGCGGTGACGTGCTCGACGCGGGAGCGCTCGCTGCCGGCATGGCCGGCTGCGACGTCGTGCATCACGTGGCCGGCATCAACTCCCACTGCCCCAAGGATCCCGCCCGGCTCATGGCCGTGAACGTCACCGGGACCGACAACGTCGTGCGGGCGGCCGCGCGGACGGGCATCGCCCGAGTCGTGTTCACCTCCTCCGCCGCGTCGATCGGGGAGGCCGAGGGGACGATCGGGACCGAGGACTCACCGCACCGCGGCTCCTATCTGTCGATCTACGACCGGTCCAAGCATGAATGCGAGCGGGCCGCCTTCGCCGCCGGGCAGGAGACCGGGGTCCAGGTTGTCGCGCTCAATCCGTCCTCGGTCCAGGGTCCGCCGCGCACGGGCGGCAACGGCGCGATCATCATCGCCTTTCTCAACGGTCGCCTCCGGGCGTTCGTCGACACATATGTCAGCGTGGTCGACGTGGCCGACATCGCCCAGGCGCACCTGCTGGCGATGGAGCACGGTCGTCCCGGACAGCGCTACATCCTCAACGGCGCGACAGTCCGATCCGTCGAAGCGCTGCAGATCGTCTCTGAGCTGGCCGGGATCAGGCAGAAGGTGCCGCTCATCTCGCCCCGCGTGGCCCGAGGCGCCGCCACGATTGTCGAGGCGGCCTTCCGACTGAGCGGCAAGACTTCACCGATCTGCCGCGCGCGCATCGACACGATCCTGCACGGCCACCGATACGACGGCTCGCTGGCAACGCGCGAGCTCGGCCTGCTCTACACGCCGGTGGCGCAGACGTTCCGCCGCACGATCGAGTGGGCGTTCGCCGAGGGGCTCATCACACGATCGCTCCCCGGCTGTGAGAAGCCGGGGCCTCGATGGGCCGACCGCTCACTCGGGGAGCGGTGAACAAGCAGTAGGCGGCCACTGGATCCGTAGTCTGACTCGCTGTCGGCGCCGACAATCCACCGGCGACCGCCGGCCCATAGGCACCCGCAACCACTAATGGAGTCAGCGCTGCTCCTGCTCTACCGCTCAAGCAGTTGCGCCTGACCGATCACGACGTGGCTGCTTCCACGAATCAGGGGCAGTCTTCGACTGGACGAGGAAGCCGTCTTCTCACTCCCGCTCTCCAGAGGATCCGGAAGCGAAACGTTCCCCTCCATTGTCGGACCGGCGGCGCCGGCGGGACTTCAGCCGTTGCCAACATCAGCCGACACGGCGTTCAAGTTCGATGACATCGAAGGGATGGGTCCGCTCGACGCCGACCGCGTGATCGCGCGAGACATCGAGCGGGCATCCGGCCCGCCCGTCTCACCGCGCATCACCACGCTGTTCTCAGACCACACAACGACGAGGTCACGCGCGCGGAAACCTTCGCGCTGATCTTGCATCCATGCTCGATGCTCATTGCTCGCGCGCGGACAACGTGACCGCGCCCGACACGCCCGGACAGCCCGCCGACCGCGCCTGCGACTCACGGCCCCACCACAACAGGGCAACACTGTACGCACAGGGTGCTGAGGTCCCAGACGTCCCAAGACGTCCCGCGCCAAAAATCACTTATTGCAGGAGTTTTGGTCGCGCAACCCGAGAACCACTCCGATAGCACCGACAGGCAGGGACGTCTTGAGACGTCTTGCATGAAACCCTGCAAATGCGTGGAAAGACGAGTGGCCGGGTCACACCCGCGACCGGACTGCAGCGTCACGGATCAACACGGCCGCGGTCAAGAGAAGCCGGCTCCTCGATCCGGAAAGCGTCTGCGACGAGGGCGGCGTCGTCCCCCCGCGGCGCGTAGTGCAGGTAGCGCATCGTCGTCTGGATGTCAGCGTGTCCCATCCACTCCTGCACGCGGCGGATGTCGGCCTTGGCGATCATCCGCGTCCCGAAGGTGTGGCGCAGGTCGTGGAAGCGGAGCGGACGCAGGCCGGCCCGGACCAGGGCGGCGCCATAGCGGCGGCGCAGGGCGGAGCCGTCCAGATAGTCGCCGGAGGCCCCAGGGAACACCAGGTCGTCGTCACCGGTCCAGTCGAGGCGCTGGCCGAGCCGGGCGAGCGCTTCGCCAACGTCCGGGGCCATCGGGACCGCTCGAACCTTGCCCGACTTCGGGGTCGTGAGCTGCCCGGCGGCGTAGCTCGTCCGGACCCGGATGACCGCACCGGTGAAGTCGGCGTCGCGCCAGCGCAGGGCGAGCAGCTCACCGCGGCGCAAGCCGGTGTACGCGGCCGTCAGGAAGATCGCCGCGTCCTGTGCCGAGCTCGCGGCGCGGACGAGCGCCATCACCTTCTCAGGCGAGAAGACGTCGATGTCGCCGCTCGAGCGCTGTCGGTACTTCTCGACGCCGGACGCCGGGTTGGAGGGCAGGCCCCAGACGTGCTGCGCGCGGCGAAAGACGCCATGGATTACCACCAACAGCTTGTTCTTCGTCCGCACGGACAGGCCCGTCAGCGTCGACCGCCAGACGTCGATCGCCGCCGCGGTGACCGACTCGACCGGCTGATGACCGAACGTCGGCAGCATCTGCGCCTTCAGATTGGAGCGATAGTCGCGCAGGGTCGATGGCTTGCAGGTGCAATCCTCTTCGCAGTAGCGCAGGAACTCGGCCGCCGCGTCGGCGAACGTCGCGCCCGAGCGGACCATCCCGGGTAGCGTGCCGCGCCGCGCATCATCGAGGGTCGTGCGTAGCCAATCCTCGGCTACGCGCTTGGTGAAGTAGCCGGCCGCGGGACGCCCGCATTCGGTCCACGCCGGCCCGATCTTCTTCTGGACCTGGCGGCCGTCAGGCAGCCGGTATTCCGCGAGCCAGACGGGTCCTCGCGCTCGATCGACGCGAAAGACGTGGCCGGTGGGAGGTTGCAGAACCCCGTTTACGCCACCAATTGTACGCCTGTCCCGGGACATATTGGGGACACTTCGCAAACCTAGACATGCCACAGAAACGGCGAAAGCCCAGCAGTGCTGGGCTTTCGTAACGCGCCCGACAGGATTCGAACCTGTGACCTTCGGTTCCGTAGACCGACGCTCTATCCAGCTGAGCTACGGGCGCTGACGCGCGGATTCTAGCCCGTGTGTCGGGCCCGGCTGACTAACCCAGCGGGCCCCACGGCCGGGCGTGCCGCAGCCAGAGACCCAAAGCCCGACGCCGGCGCTAGGCGGCCGCGTCCGGCGTCGACGACGCGTAGCGCGCCACCGTGAAGGCGATCAGGGTCGGGACCTCGATCGCGAACACCACCAGCGACAGCGTGAGGACGACGAGCGTCCCGCCGCTGACGTGATTCTCCAGGAAGGCGAACCCGATCATCCCGGCGATCGTCACATACGCGAGCAGCGCCCACTTGACGACCTGGGCAAAGCGCCACCAGGCAAAGCCCCCCACGCGGGTGAGCGAGAAAACGTTGTAGGAGAGGAGCAGGGCGGACGCCACCAGCAGCGCAATGGCCGGCCCGAGGGAGACGTGCTCGGGGATGTTGGCCGACAGGTAGACGCCGCCGATGATGATAAGTGCCAGCGATGCCATCCCGACCTGGGTGAAGGGCGGGTGCGGGCGCTCGGCCGGACCGACGTGAGTTTCAGGGCCGTGACCCGGCGCGTCCTGCGCCACGGCGCTCATGACGAGGCGATCTTGGTCATGATCACGAGCGTCGCGATCTGCATCACGCCGAGCACGCCGGCACAGTAGATGAAGCGCTTCATCAAGCGCTCGATAACCGCCGGGTTTGGGTGGGGCTTCTTGAGCTCGAACAGGACCGCGATGTTGGCCGGCTCGAGCAGACCGAGGGCGAGTACGGCCATGACGCCAACGACGATGAAGCTGGCCACGATCCACCCGTGCTCTGGGTAGGAGCCCGCGATCGTTCCCGTGTGCGCAGCGAGCTGCCAGCCCGCCGCCAGGGTGATGCTCACGACGATGGGCATGATGATCACCATCTTGGGCATCAGACGGGTGGTGAACTCGACGCGGGCCGGGATCGACATCGAGCCCATGATCGGGCCGAGCACGAGGCCGAGGAACAGGTCGATGACCGTCCAGGCCGCGCCCCCGGCGACGTGCAGGAAGACGAGCGGCCAGAGCTCGTCGGCGGCGATCGCGGCCACCACGGCGACGACCGCGACGGCGGCGAAGATGAGACCCGCGGGCGGGACGATGTCGAACTGCAGCGGACCGGGCGGTCCGGCCGGCGGACCGTGGGATTCGCCATGGACGCCGGCGTCGGGGCTGACGGTGGGAAGCGGAGCTGTGGTTGCCATTGCGCGCGCAGCCTATTTTCTCGCGCGAACGCTGTCTAGGGCGGGCGTCAACGACTCGTCACCGAGCAGGGCGAAGGCCGGCTCTGCGAGCGCGTGGTGGACTGATCCCCCGCCGGTGCGGAGGATCGGCCTTCGTAGACGGAGAGGGCGGGATTCGAACCCGCGAAGGAGTGTGAACCCCTTACTCGCTTAGCAGGCGAGTGCCTTCAGCCACTCGGCCACCTCTCCGACGGACTTCAGCCGCCAGTGTATCGGCGCTCCCTGCTCCGGCGGCCGCCCGGGCACCGGGCTAGGATCGGCCCGGTGAGCCTGGGAGGGGTGGCAGAGCGGTCGAATGCGCTGGTCTTGAAAACCAGAGTCCGTGCAAGCGGACCGCGGGTTCGAATCCCGCCCCCTCCGCTCGTCCGACGGGTCGTGCCCGCGGCGAGAGCGAGTCGCGCTCGGTGGCCGTTGGCACCGTCACCCACGAAGCGATGCGCGACTCCCAGACTGACCGTGTCGGTGCCCGGAAAGGCTGGATCGGCGAAGGCGCCGAGCGGCACGGCGACCGTGTCGGGCTCGGGCCCGGAACATAGAGCGCCAAAAGGCGGTCGAGTGCCACCGGCGCCAGCGCTATCGCCAGCTGGACATCGACGGGCGCCCCCAGCTCACGGACGTGCTCGCGCCTGAACGGCCGCCCAGGCCGGGGGCCCTTAGTCCTGCTTGGGTGCGGTGCCGAAGACGTGGTCCCAGAACGGAGCGCTGACGCCGTAGCCGCGGTCGTGGTCCTGGAAGTGGTGGCGCATGTGCAGCTCGCGCATCCGCCGGCCCAATGCGGTCGTGGGCCGGTGGTGATGCACGTGGTAGTGGAGCATGTCGTAAGCAAGGTAGCCGCCCAGGAAACCGGCTCCGAAGCCCAGGTAGCCGGGACCGCCGATGACGAGATAAAAGCCGTAGATGAAGATCGCGGCCAGCGGGATGCTCAGCGACGGCGGCATCACCAGGCGCATTGGGTCGTTGGGGTGATCGTGATGGACCCCATGGATGATCCAGTGCAGCCGCGCGCCGATGCCCTGCTGGGGCTCGAAGTGAAACACGATCCGGTGCAGCCAATATTCGGTCAGCGTCCAGAACAGGTAGCCGCCGAGCACCTCCAGGATGGTCAGCCCGCCGGCGCCGCGGATGATTCCCTCGACGAGCATAAAGGTGGTCACCGGCACGAACAGGATCGGCGGCACGCTGGGGTGCACGCGCGAGACCTTGTCCAGCAGCGCAGAATCGAACATACGCGGGGACGCCTTGAGGACCTCGCTGCGGCTCAGGCCCTCGAGTTCTTCGGGATAAACGGCCATGACGATGATTTTAGCTCGGGCGCCCGCCAGCGCACACCCGCGCACACCCTGTGTCAGTCCTCGCCGTCGCCCTCGTCCGGCATCGCGAGCACGATGTGGCGCGGCGAGAGGGCCACGAAGTCGCGCCGCTTGACCGGGGAGCCCGTCCAGCGAGGTGACCTCGAAGTTCGGTGAGGGCCAGGAACAGCCGCTCGGAGAAGTTCAGATAGTCGGTCAGGCGGCTGTGGTAGCCGTCTGTGGGCCGTCGCCACTGGCGCAGCGGTGCTGCGATGCTGTGGGCGGTGGCCGCGTCTCCCGCTCCCCGCTGGTACTCGATGCGCCGGGCTCAGAGCACCAAACCGGCGACCTACCGCTGCCCGCTGTGCGGCCGGCGCCTGCCCGCACTCAGCGAGCACATGCTCGTGTTTCCCGAGGGCCAGCCGCAGGGCCGCCGCCACGCCCACACCACGTGCGTGCTCGCGGCGCGTCGCGACGGCCGGCTGCTCACCCGCGAGGAGTTCGCGCGCACCCAGCCGCGCCCGCCCAGCCTGCTGGCGCGGTTTCGGGCTCGCCTGGGGCGTTAGGCCTGGGCGCGCGCGTGAGCCTCAAGGATGTGGTCGGCCTTCAGCCCGAGGCCGAGGCGCTCACGGCCGTCAGATTCATACGGCGACAGCCCGGAGACCTCGTGCACACGCGCGAGCCGGTACCCCACGGTGTGACGGTGCAGGGTCATCGCTTCGGCGGTCTCGGTCGTCGAGCCATCGTGAGCGAGGAACGCCTGCAGCGTGGCCAGTAGATCGGTGTCGTGGCGGGCGTCATAGTCGGCCAGGGGGGAGATCGTGCGCTCGCGCAGCTGCATGAGTTCGTCGGGGTCGCGCAGCAGGACTCCGATCAGCAGGCGGTAGGTGTCGTCATCGCCGCCGCGCCGCGCGCCGGCATCGGCGAGCGCGTGCAGCAGCTCAACCTCGCGCAGCGCCTCGGTCAGGGCGGCGGGATCGCGCCGGGGCGTCGAGGCCGCGACGTCCAGGCCGCAGGCGCGCAGACGAGCGGTGAGCGCTTGGGCATCGGACCCGGCGCCGGCCGGGACAAGCGCGAGCAGCCGGCCCGGGCCGGTCACGGCGGCCGGCACACCGTCGTTATCGACCATCCGAGCGGCCACGTCGGCCAGGACCGATGCTGACGCGTCCCCGGCCTGGCCGTCGACGCGCGTTTCGCAACTCACGACGCGGGCGGCGAGCGCCGTGGCGCCGGCGGTCAGCTCACAGCCCGCGCGCCGGCACCGGGCCAGAAAGCCCGCGAGATCATCGGGGACGCCGGCGGTGAGCTCGAGCAGGAGTGCCGCGCCGTCGTGCGCGCGGGTACCGCCCTGGGCCTCGCGGATCAGGGCATTGATCGACGCGGCCGCAGCGGCGGCTTCCAGCCAGGCCCGCAGCTCGGCCGGGCCGATGTCCGTTGCCGAGCCGTAGCGAGCGCTGGCGGCGGTCACGATCCCGACCACCTGGCCGCCGATCTGGATCGCGACCGGCTGCTCGACACCGTCGGGCGCGGGGGCCCGTACGCCGGCCACGCACGCCGTGGCGTGGAGGTGGACCGCGTCGGACAGCTCGGGCGACAGCGCTCCTGCGGGACGCACGAACGGGGCCCCGAGCGCCGGGATCGCGACGGCGATGGGACGACCGAGCGCGATCGCGGCCGTCGTGGTCACCCGGTCCAGGTCGTCTCCGGCGATCGCTCCGGAGACGAGGGTCAGCGGCGTGGCCCGGGAAGCGGATCCCTCCACTCCCCGGGCCGGCGCCGACTGTCGTTTGCTCTCAGCCGCGCGGGGGCGCTGCGGCATCCCGGTGAACGCGGACGCGGGGGGAAGCGACCGGAACCTGCATCATCCGGCCGGAGTTGGCGTCGATGCCTTTCCGGCCCCCGCAGCCAGCCCGGGCACCCCACTCGGGTACCCAAGCGACGGGATATCCGATGGATACACCTCGTGGCCATGCTCGGCGGTGTCCCCGATCTCCATGTTCTCCTCGGACATCCGCAGAGGCACGAACAGGCCGACGAACTTGAGCAGGATGAACGTCGCGGATCCCGACCAGACGATCACGAACAGACCCGCGAACAGCTGCCACTTGAGGAGGTGGAAGCTGCCGTTGATCACGCTGCCGGCGGCCGAGATGCTCGGCGTCTTGCCCACGCCGGGGTACACGATCATGTTCTGATCGGCGAACACGCCCGTCAGCAGCCCGCCGAGCAGGCCGGCGAAGCCGTGCGTGTAGATCACGCCCAGCGTGTCGTCGACGTTGCGGAACGGCCGCATCCGGCTGACGTAGTTCAGCGCGAAGTACACCAGTGTCGAGGCGATCACGGCGATCGCGATGGCGCCGAACCCGTTGACGTAACCTGCCGCCGGCGTGATCGCCACCAGCCCGACGATCATGCCATTGACCCCGGAGATCAGACCGGGCTTGCGTCCGGTCATGTAGTCCCAGAGCACCCACACCAAGAACGCGACGGCGGTGCACAGGTTGGTGTTGAGGATGGCCGCCGACGCCGACGCGCCCGCGAAGTACGGGTCGCCGCCGTTGAAGCCGTTCCACCCCAGCCACAGCAGACCGGCCCCGACGGCGACCATGGCCACGTTGTTGGGGGCGTCGATCTCGCGATCGCGCGCCAACCGTGGTCCGATCACCGCCGCGGCCACGAACCCCGACACGCCGGCGGAGAGGTGGATCACGTAGCCACCGGAGTAGTCCACGGCGCCGTGCTGGGCGAAGAAGCCGCCACCCCAGATGCAGAACGCATCCACGGTGTAGACGATCGAGGACCAGAGCGCGACGAACGGGATCCAGGCCTTGAAGTTGATGCGGCCGAGCACCGAGCCGAGCATCAGGATCGGGGTGATGCCCGCAAAGACGAACTGGAAGTAGACCAGCGTCGCCTGGGGAAATCTGAGGCTCGGGCCGGTGGTGGCCAGCGGGATCGCCGCCTGTCCCTGTTCGGCGTTGTGCCCGAGGACCTCACCGGGGATACCGATGAAGTTCCCCAGGAA
>JALYZB010000304.1 GCA_030945945.1 Actinomycetota bacterium
CGATCGTCCGCCGCGACCGGGGGGTGCTCGTCCTCGCCGTCGCCGTCGTCGTCTGGGTCGCCGTCGAGGTCGCGTTTGCCCTGCACGGCTATTCGGCGGTGCCCCGCTACATCTACGCGGCCGGGGCCGGGACGGCGGTGCTCGCGGGGGTGTTCGTCGGGCGGGTGATCATCGACGTTCCCGCGGCGCTCGGCGTGCTGCGTCTGCGGGTCCCTCCCGTCGCCGCCGGCCTGGCCGTGGTCGCGATCGTGCTCGCCTTCGTCGGTTCACTGGTTCCGGTCGCCCGCTCCCGCGTCGCCGACGAGCGCGACGATCTCGCGCGACAGCGGGCCCGGGCAGTGCAGGTCGATCAGCTCGAGGACGCGGTCCGCACAATCGGCGGTGATCGGATCCTGCGCTGCGGCCACCCGAAGGTGTGGATCGCGTGGCAGAGCGTTCTGGCCTGGGATCTCGGTACCAACGTCGGCTCGATGTTCTTCAACCCGGGGTATCACCGCCGTCATCCGCATTCGATCGTCAACCTGTATCCGCACGACTACGGATGGCAGATCTTCGGCAGTGACTGGACCGACGCCGAGCAGGCGGCCCGCTGCCAGGAACTGCGCTACAAGACCGGATCATGAGCTTCGGTGAGCGGCCGCCGCGCGGGCGGCCGGGCGGACGGGGGGGTGGGCGGAGACCCACTCTCCGTGAGCGGCGCCGGCGCCTGATCTATCCCGCCATCGCCCTCGTGGTCCTGCTCGCAGTTGCCGTCTCGGCCCTGTCCGGCGGCTCGCTGACGCCGCCCCCGCGGGCGCTCCCCGCGCCCGGGGCCGGCCGCGGTGACCTGTTTCGCTATGTCCCGGCCCAGGAAGCCGACTTCCTCGCCCGCGCCACCGCCGGCAACGCACAGCCGCTGTTCACCCAGAGCCCGGGCGGGGCGATGGCGACGGCCGCGCGGGTGGCAGCGCTGCGCCCGCTGATCGATCGCGCGACGGCCGGAACCGGTGTCTCGCCGGACCTGTTGGAGGCGCTGGTCTTCGTGGAGAGCGCAGGCCGCGCGCAGGTGATCGCCGGCAACGATCCCGCCTCCGCCGCCGGCCTGACCCAGATCCTCGCGGCAACCGGCCAGACGCTGCTCGGGATGCACATCGACCTCGCCCGCAGCCGCCGCCTGAGCGCGGCGATCACGGCGGTCGGCGCGGGCACCCGGCGCGGGACGCTGGCCCCTCTGCTCACCCGTCGCGCCGCCATCGATGAGCGCTTTGCCCCGGCCCGGGCACTGGCAGCGACGGTGCGCTATCTGGGCATCGCCGAAGCTCAGTTTCACCGCTGGGACCTCGCGTTCGAGTCCTACCACATGGGCATCGGCAACCTGCATCAGGTGCTCGGTGACTACGACGGAGGCATCCCGGTCTCCTACCCACGGCTCTACTTCGACGTCGCGCCCGACCGTCACGCTGCCGCCTTCCGGCGGCTGGCCGGGTTCGGCGACGAGTCATCGCTGTACTACTGGCGGCTCCTCGGCGCGGCGTCCATCATGCGCCTGTACCGCCACGCCCCGGCTACCTTGAGGCGGCTGGCCGGGCTGGCAACCGCGGCGTCGACCAACGCGCTCGTCCTGCATCCCCCCGACCACACCCCGGCCTTCGCCGATGCCGCCGCTCTGTCGGCGGCCTACCAGAGCCGCACACTCGTCCCGCTGCCCGCCAACTCGGCCGCGCTCGGGCTCGGCGTGGACCGCGCGATGGGCGCCGGCAGCGGTGCGTCGCGGGCTCTGTACCGGGGCCTGCGGCCCGGCGCGTTACGACTGCTGATCACGCTCGCGGCGCGGGTCCGCGGCCTGGCCGGCGGCGCGGGTTCCCTCGGGCTGGCGGCAACGGTCACCGACCGGGCCTACGCAGCCCGCGCGGGCGTGGGCTACCCGACCTCGTCCACCGGATGGGGGCTGCGCTTGTCGCGCCACTACTCGAGCGCCGCCCAGGCGGGTGCCCTGCAGGACGTGCTCGATCGCCTGCAATCCCTGAACCTGCTCGCGTGGACGCGGGACGGCTCGGTCCTCGATCTGGTCGTGGCCGGGGATGCCGCCGTCTGGCTGCGCCGTTGAGCGCCCGGCCGCCACGCCCCGGTAGCTTGGCGCCATGACCGACGCGATCCGCACTCCGGACGAACTGTTCGAGGGGCCGCCCGACTTCCCCTTCTCGCCCCAGTGGCGCCAATATGACGGCCTGCGCCTCGCCCATCTCGACGAGGGAGACGGCGCCCCCGTTCTGTTCCTGCACGGAGAGCCGACCTGGTCCTTTCTCTGGCGCCGGGTGATCGGGCCGGTGCGCGACGCCGGTTTTCGCTGCCTCGCCCCCGACCTGCCGGGCCTCGGGCGCTCTGACAAGCCGATCGATCAGGACTGGTACTCCTATGACCGCCACACCGACGCCATGGCCGGCCTGCTCGAAGACCTGGACCTGCGCGGAGTGACGGTCGTCGTGCATGACTGGGGAGGTGCGATCGGACTGCGGCTTGCCGTCGAGCACGCGGAGCGGATCGACCGGATGGTCATCCTCGACACCGGGCTGTTCACCGGGCGTCAGACGATGACCGATGCGTGGATCGCCTTCCGGGACTTCGTCGCCCGAACCGAGGACCTTCCGGTCGGCATGCTGGTCCGCCGTGCCTGTCACACCGACCCCGGCGATGAGGTGATCGCCGCCTACGAGATCCCGTTCCCCAACGCCGACGCCAAGGCCGGGGCGCGAGCGTTCCCGCTCAGCCTCCCCACCGAGCCGGACGCACCGGGCGCGGAGGCCGGAGCCCGCGTGCTCGCGGCCCTGCGCGAGGACGCCCGCGACAAGCTCGTGCTGTGGGCGGACGCCGACCCCGTGCTTCCACTGCAGACCGGCCAGCGCTTCGCGCAGGCGCTGGGCACCGAGGTTGCCCACGTGATCGCCGACGCCGGGCACTTCCTGCAGGAGGACGCCGGCCCGCAGATCGGCGCCCTGATCGCCGACTGGCTGCGGGCCTGACCCCGCGAGCCTGACCCGCCGGTCTAGGCCGGCTGCTTCTCGGGCTCGGGCTCGGACGCGGCCGGCGCGGGGATCGCGGGTGGCGCGTCGTTGGTGCGCTTCTCGTAGGCGGCGCGCAGCCCGTGATCGGGGTTGACCAGGACCTGGTCGCCCTTGAGCACCCTGGTGATGAAGTCCGCCACACCCCGCGGCACGAGATTCTTGCTCCGGAACAGGCCGGCCACGGACTTGGGCACGAACACGTCGACCCGGCCGGTCTGCAGCGCCTCGACGATTGCCGCGGCGACGTCATCGGGCTCGACGACCTTGACCCCGCGGCTCTTCTGCAGCCCCGAGCCGAGCTCGGTGTTGACCACCCACGGCATCACGATGCTCACGTCGATGTTGGTGGCCCGGACCTCGGCCCGGATCGCCTCGGACAGGCCGACCACCGCGTGCTTGGTGGCGCAGTAGGTCGCGCCCCCGGGCAACCCGGCCTTGCCGGCCACCGACGCGATGTTGACCAGGTGACCGCCGCTGCGCGGCAGGAAGCGCTCGAGCGCGAGCTTGGAACCGTAGATGACCCCGTGGAGGTTGATGTCGATCAGCCGCGCGGCGGTCGCATCGGTCTCGTCGACGAACGGGCCGATCGGCATGATCCCCGCGTTGTTGACAAGGACGTCCAACGGCCCCAGGCGGGCCTCGGTCTGGGCCAGGAAGTCCTCGAAGCTCGCGCGGTCGGTCACGTCCAGAGGGAGTCCGACAGTTCCGCCTCCCAGCTCGGTCGCGGTGCTCGCGGCGAGCCCGGGCTCGATGTCTCCGATCGATACGCGCGCGCCCTGGGCGATCAGCGCGGCGGCGGTGGCACGGCCGATTCCACGGCCTCCGCCGGTGATGGCAACGACCTTACCGGCGAGCGAACGGGGTGCTTTGGCCATGTCTTCTCCTGGATCCTCGGTGCGGTGGCGACTGTCTTTAGTTAATCAGTCGCGGGCGTGTCGCCACGGTTGGCTGGCCAGCCAAATAAGCTTGGCCTCAAGCAAATGGCTGATTTCGCGCACGAGGGCTACCGGCTCAACTACACCGTGCACGGCGACGGGCCGGACACCACCGTGCTGCTGCCCGGGCTGCTGCTGCCCCAGACGATGCAGTTCCCGCTCGCTCGCCAGCTCGCCCGCCTGGGCCACCGGGTGATCACCATGGACCCGCTCGGCCACGGTCGCTCGGACCGGCCGGTGGAGATGTGGAACTACTCGATGGGCGACTTCGCGGTCCAGACGATCGCCCTGCTGGACCACCTCGGGCTCGAGCGCGCGGTGGTCGGGGGCACCTCGCTGGGCGCCAACATCACGCTCGAGGTCGCCTCCCGGGCCCCCGAGCGCCTGCAGGGAATGCTGATCGAGATGCCCGTGCTCGACCACGCGATCGCCGCCTGTGGCGCTGCCTTCACCCCGCTCCTGTTCGCGCTCAAGTACGGTGGCCCGATTTTCGGTCCGATGGCCCGCGTCGCCGGCGCGGTCCCCCGCGGACCGCTCCCGTTCATAGCCAAGGTCGGCCTGGACTGGATCGCCCAGGACCCCGCGCCAAGCGCCTCGGTGCTGAGCGGGATCCTCTACGGCCGGGTCGCGCCGGCCCATAACCAGCGCGTGACGTTCCGGGCTCCCACGCTGATCATCGGCCACCCGCGCGATCCAGTGCACCCGTTCTCAGACGCCGGGATGCTCGCGCAGGAGCTGCCCAACGCCCGGCTCGTGCACGCCAGCTCGATCCTCGAGCTTCGCTTGCGCCCCGGGCGGCTCACCGCTGAGATCGCCGCCTTCGTCGCTGATTGCTGGGCCGCTCGGGCGGTCAGCGCGCCCCCGGGCCGGACTCGCCGGCGACCCCGCGCGGTTGCCTCGGGCTGACCTCATCGGGCTGGCCGCGGGCAGATATATTCGTAGGGGCGTCGCCGTCATCAGCGGAAACCAGCGCAGCCTGTGGACGTCGTACCAGGGCCGGCGCCGGCTTCTGGAACGTCGCCGGCCAGGAACGCCGGTACGCGAACCTGGCCGCCGGGCCAGCACGGATCGATGAGCCCGGGAACTCGGGTACGGTTCGCATCTGGTGGCGTATCTCAACGCACACAGCATTTCGGGCAAGCACTTTCTGGTCAACAGCGCCCAGAACGGCCAGCCGGCCCTGGCCGGCCAAGCCGTCGGAAACGCCAACCACGGGGTTTGCGCTCAAGCTCGGCGCAAACGGCGAGTTCTGATCCGATGGCAGCGACAGCCCTAGCGCCGAACGCCGACCGGGCACGTTGGCGCTACGGCTGGCCGAAGTCGGTGGGGCTTGCGGTCGGGGTCGGATTGCTGGTCCGAATCGCCGACGTCCTGGCGACACGACACATGCGACCCGTCAGTGACAGCTGGGGCTATCTCCTCCGGGGTTCCTACCTGCAGGCGCACCTGCGGTTATGGCCGATTACTCACCACGGCGGGACGTTCCCGGATGCCTACTGGCCACCTTTCTTCCCAGCGACGCTTGCGCTGATCATTGAACTGCGGAGCATCCTCCTCCACCTCATCCCCGGGGCCTTCGTCGGGCTCATCGCCTGGACGCGGCTTGCCATGTCCGTGGTCGGCTGCGCCACGGTCGCCGGAGTCGCGCTGATCTGCGACCGACTGTTCGGGCGACGCGTTGCGGTGACAGCCGCATGGATCACCGCGCTGTTTCCGCCGATGATCGACCTCGGGGGCTCGCTCTACTCCGAGTCGCTTCTCGTGCCACTGATGATCGGAGCGACGGCCGCGACCGTTGAATACCGCCGCACCCGCCGCCGGGCGCTCGTTCCGCTGGCCGGGGTACTGACAGGGCTGGCGGCTCTGACCCACAGCGACGGCATCGTCCTGCTGCTGCCGCTCGGCGCAGCGCTGTGGCCGTCCCATCGTGTGTCAGCTCGTGGCCTGATGCCACTTGCGGTGCTGGTGCTGTCCGCGGCGCTGATGATCACGCCGTGGACCATCCGCAACGCGGTCGTGTTCCACGCCTTCGTACCGCTCAGCCTCTCTCTCGGCAACACGATGGCCGGCACCTACAACGCCAGATCAGCGTCGACGTCGCCCCCCGCCATCTGGCGTAAGCCGAATAGATTGCCCGATTTTCGAGCCATCTTCCGCGCCCACCCGGTGAACACTCCAGCCCAGGATGCCGCGCTCCGGGATCAGGCGATCCATTACCTCGGGCGAAAGATCAGCTACCTACCGACCGTCGTGCTCTTCAACACCCTTCACCTGCTGCAGTTCACGGAGTTCAGACAATCGAAAGCGTTCGTGCGTCGCGAGCGGAGTCCGCTGTGGACGCGCTACGTCGCCGACGTGAGTCTCTGGCTTCTCTGCCTGGTCGGGTTGGCGGGATGTTTGACCCGCGCCGCGCGCCGCGCGCCCAGATGGTTCTGGGTGATTCCCGGGTTGATCTACCTGCCGGTCGTGCTGATGGGCGCCGCCGAAGCTCGGTTCCGATCGCCGGTCGATCCGTTCATCGTGATCCTCGCCGCGTGCGCCATCGTGGCTGCGGCGGCCCATGCACCCCGACGCGGCCTCGGCCGCCGCGTGGCCTGAGCGTCGCACGTGCTGGCCGGCGACACCGCCGGTGGCGGCGACACGCCACCGCTGTTCATCGTCGGAAACGACCGCTCGGGAACGACCATGCTCCGGCTGATCCTCGACGCCGGGCCCGAGATCGCGATCCCGCCAGAGTCGATGATCCTCACCGACTACGGCGCGGTCTGGGAAGGCGGCGCGCTCGCGGACCCCGAGGCCGCCCCGCGCTTTATGGCCGAGGTGTGGTGGCATCCGAAAATCGCGCTCTGGAAGCTTGAGGGGCCGCCCCCGCAGGTGCCGCCTGGCCTTGACCACGCGGCCGCCTACCAGTTCGTGATGGAGGCGCCGTTTCGGGCCTACGCGCGCCAGGCCGGCAAGCCGCGCTGGGGAGACAAGACGCCCCACTACGTGCACCACATCGGCGCGCTGCTCACCGTCTGGCCCCACGCGCGGTTCGTGATCCTCGTCCGTGACGGTCGCGACGTCGCCCTCTCGGTCGGGCGGATGCCGTTCGGCCCCAACAACGCGTGGGCGGCCGCCTCCTGGTGGGCGCGCGGCATCCGCGCCGGTCAACGTGCTCAGGCCGAGCACCCCGCCGCGGTGATGACCGTCCGCTATGAGGACCTGGTCTCAGATCCCGGCCGGCTCGTCCCCGAGATCTGCGCGTTCGCGGACCTGGCCTTCACGCCGGAGATGCTCGCGATTGATCGGGCCGACCGCGCGAAAATCGTCGCCGACCAGAAGCGCTGGTTCCCGACCCTGTTCGACGGCATCCACACCTCGGCCAGCGGCCGCTGGCGCAGCGAGATGCCGGTCCGCGACCAGCGCATCTTCGCCTCCCTGGCCGGCCCCGAGCTGTCGGCGCTCGGCTATCAACGCGGCCCCGGGCGCCCGCCATTGGCGCCCTGGCAGGAGCGCCTGCTGCACTGGCACAACCAGACCATGCGCCAGGTCAACTTCGTGCGCCTGCGCGTCGTTCAGGAGCGTGGCCGCGAGCTCCGGTTCGCGCTCGAACGACGCTTCCGGCCGGAGTCTGAGCGCGGCCGGCGTCTGCGCGGCGGCTGAGCAGGCCCGGCCACGCACGTGGTCGACAAAACCGCTGACAGTCCGTCGTTTCGTTGACCACCCCCGCCGACCCCCGGCAGACCCGACGCAACCGGTCCCGTCAGTGGGGAGCCCGGTAGGCCGGGAAGAAGCCGTCGTACGCCACCTGCGCCTGCCCGGTGAGCTGCCGGTAGCGCTCGGCATCGTGGACCGCCTTGCCGATCGCGGCCGGAATCTCGCTGCCCGGCGCGAACCGCTGCTTGTAGAGCAGCAGGGAGTCCCGGCGCCCGCTCACCCCGCCGCCGAGGTGCAGACGGCTGTAGCCCTGGTCCTGGCCCCAGCGGGCCAGCGCGTAGAGCGCCAGGTGGCCGGCGCCGAGGCTGCGGCCCGCGTCCGAACCAGCGCCGAGGTGGTAATGAAGCCACGGTGCCCCGGTCAGCCCGAGCACCCCGGCCAGCTGCTCGGAGCCCTGCCACACCTCGACCGACACCATCCCCACGCCGTCGGACAGCGCCGCCCAGTACGCCTCGTCGAAGAGATAGAACTCATCCGCGGCGGCCCGTCGCATCGTCTCGGCGTACAGACGGCGAAAGCCGGCCAACCCGTCGACCTCCCCGGGCTTGCACACCGCCACGCGCACCTCGGCCTCGGCGCCGAGCGCCCGGCGCACCATCCGCCGGTGGTGACGGTGCATCCCCGCCAGCAGGTCGTGCTCGAGGGCGAGATCCCACGCGATCGTTCCCGTCAGCGGCTCCACGTGGAAGCCCAGCTCGAGCTCCTGGTTGGCATACAGGGGGTGAAAGAGCACGAAGGTCGAGACGGCCCCGCGCGCGCGGCACCAGTCCTCGTAGGCAGCGGCGAAGGCCGACACCGGCGGATCGTCGCCGGCGGTCACCGGGCCGCCGTAGCCGTACGGGGTGATCAGGTCAGTCGGCTCTGCGCGGCACAGCGCGGCGAAGACCACGTCGCCGCCGGGCCCGGCGAGGTGCAGGAGCACGGGCTCGGCCGGCGTGAGCACGGCGCCGGCGCGCAGGTACCCACGGCGCAGGTAGGCGTCGGTGAGCCCGAGCGTGTCCAGGCGGGCATCCCACTCGTCCTCGGCGACGACCTCCAGGGCGGTCACGAGCCGGCCGGGGGATCGGAGGACGGCAGCTCGGAGGCGCCGGCCCGGGCATCGACCGCCGGCGGATCACCGGCATCGGCCGGCTCCTGCCAGCCGCCGGTCGCGCCTTTGTACACCCCGGAACCGCGCAGCACCATGGAGACCGTGCGGGCGAGAATGCGCAGATCAAGCGCGAGCGAGCGGTGCTCGACGTACCAGAGGTCGAGCTCGATCCGCTCGGGCCAAGGCAGCGACGCCCGGCCGTTGACCTGGGCCCAGCCGGTCAGGCCCGGCCGGACCGCGAGACGCCCACGCTGGCGCGGGGTGTAGCTCTGCACCTGTGACGGGACGGTCGGTCGCGGACCGACCACCGACATCTCGCCGCGCAGCACATTCCACAGGTTGGGCAGCTCGTCCAGCGAGGTGCGGCGTAGAAACGCCCCCACCCGGGTGATCCGCGCATCGCCCTGCGCGATCGCCAGCCCGGCCCCGGTGAACTCGGCGCCGCTGACCATCGTGCGCAGCTTGTAGATCGCAAATGGGCGCCCATCGAGGCCGACCCGCAGCTGGCGGTAGATCGGGCGACCCGGGGTCTCCAGGCGCACCGCGAGCGCGAGCACGGCGACCAGCGGCGCGCTGAGCGCGCTGCCGACCCCGGCCAGCCCGAGGTCGAGCAGGCGGCCGATCACCGGGTCCCCTCGGCCGGCTCCCAGCCCGCCCGGGTGCCGTGAGCCAGCCAGTCCCACAGCCCCGCCGCCAGCGAGGCAGTGGTCAGCACGTAGTAGCGAGCGATCAGCAGCGGGCGCAGCGGCACCGCGCCGGCGGCGAGCGCGGCGAGCAGCAGCGCGAGCTGGAGTGCCGCCGCCAGCCCGTACACCCAGCCTTGGCCGATCAGCGCCAGGCTGGTGGCCAGCGCGATCACGTGCAGGAACGGAGAGGCGTAGCGCAGCAGACGATGGGAGACGATCATCAGCGCGTACAGGGGGTCATAGCCGCGTGGGGACAGCATCCCGCCCTGGAGCATGATCGGCCAGCCGTGGCTCATCATCCGCCGCTTGCGCGCGAACTCACCCTCGATCGAGGGCACCATCTTCTCGCTCGCCCGAGCCGCCGGCGCGTAGACCGCGCGCCAGCCGCGTTTGACCATGTTGAACGGGAACGAGAGGTCGTGGCCCATGATCGGGTCAACGACGAGGTAGTTGACCCGGCGGGTCGCGTAGATCGCGCCGTTGCCGCCAGTCACCGAGCGCACCCGGGACTCCAGTGCGCGCAGCGCCATCTCATAGCGCCAGTAGACACCCTCCTGGTTACGGCCGGCGCCGTTGATGAAGCGGACCTGGCCGCACACGTAGCCGATCTGGGGATCGGCAAACGGGGCCACCAGGGAGCGCAGCGCGTCGGGCTCCCAGGCCGCGTTGGCGTCCGAGAAGGCGACGATCTCGCCGCCGGCCCGCTGCACGGCCGCGTCCTGGGCACGGACCTTGCCACCGCGGGGCAGCTCGAGCACCACGTCGGCCCCAGCCGCCTGGGCCCGCTGCGCGGTGTCGTCCGGCGACCCGTCACAGGCGACGATCACCTCCACCGCCGACGGGTAGTCCAGCGCGCGCAGGTTGGCCACGCGCGCGGCGATCCCCTCGGATTCGGCATAGGCGGCGACGATCACGGTCGCCGTCGGCAGCGCGCGGTCGTCCAGCGGCGCGACCGTGCGGGTCTGCCGCGGCAGCCGAGCGATACCGGCCAGCAGCAGCGTGTAGCCCAAGTGGGTGTAAACGAGCAGCCCAGCCGACAGCCAGAAGAGGATCGCGATCACGGTCATGACGTGGCTGATTCTCGCGCAGGTCTAGCCGAACCGGAGATAGTTGTCCGCGCAACTATCGTGGTAGGGTGCCTGTCATGGAACTTGGCGTCGCCACCTTCGCCGACCTCAGCTCGGGCGTCAGCCCCCAGCAGAGGATGACGGACCTGATCGAGGAGGCCGTCCTCGCCGATCAGCTCGGCCTCGACGTGTTCGCGATCGGCGAGCACCACCGGGCGGACTTTCTGATCTCCGCACCCGCCGTGCCGCTGGCCGCGATCGCGGTCAAGACCAAGCGGATCCGGCTCTCCAGCGCGGTCACCGTGCTCAGCTCCGATGACCCGGTGCGGGTCTTCCAGCAGTTCGCCGAACTCGACCTGCTGTCCGGCGGCCGGGCCGAGATCATGGCCGGCCGCGGCTCGTTCACCGAGTCCTTTCCCCTCTTCGGCTACGACCTCGATGACTATGACGACCTCTACGCCGAGAAGCTCGACCTGCTGCTGCAGATCCGCGACGGCGAGCGGGTGACGTGGTCGGGGCGGCTACGGGCACCGCTGCGCGACGCCGGCGTGTGGCCGCGGCCGGTGCAGGACCCGCTGCCCGTGTGGGTGGCCGTCGGTGGATCACCGCAGTCGGTCATGCGGGCCGGCACGCTCGGCCTGCCGATGACGCTGGCCATCATCGGCGGCCAGCCCGAGCGCTTTGTCCCGTTGGTCGAGCTCTATCGCCGGGCGGCGAGCGAGGCCGGTCACGATGCCCCCGCGCTGCCGCTGGCGATCAACACCCACGCGTTCGTCGGTGAGACCTCGGCGGGCGCCGACTCGGCCTTCGCCGCCTCCTACCTGGGGATGATGAACCGCATCGGCCGCGAGCGCGGCTGGCCTCCGGCGGGTCGGGCCGAGTACGAGGCGCTGCGCTCCCCGCGCGGCGCCGTCGCGGCCGGTTCGCCGCAACAGGTCGCCGAGAAGATCCTCTCCGAGCATGAGCTGTTCGCCAACAGCCGCTACGTCGGCCAGATGAGCGTCGGCGCCGTCGCCCACGCGGACGTGATGCGATCGCTGGAGCTGTTCGGCACCGAGGTCGCGCCGGTCGTGCGGGCCGAGGTCGCGCGCCGCGAGGCGGCGCCGAGCTCCGCGGACGCGCCCGCGGCTGCCGGCGCCTAGACCAGCCGCGCGTAGAGCTCGAGCGTCTGCCGCGCCGCCTCGTCCCACGAGAACGGGCCGGCAGCGGCTCCGCGCGCAGCAGCCGCGAGAGCCTCCCGGGCAGCACCGTCGCCGATCAGCTCGGCCAGCGCGTCACCGAGCGCGACGGGATCCCCCGGCGCGACCAGCCGGGCCGCGCCGGCCGCCGCGACCTCGCCGAAGCCGCCGACATCGGTCACCACGGTCGCCCGCCCGAAGGCCAGTGCCGTCGCGAGCACGCCCGACTGATCAAAGCGCTCGGTCCGCGCGTAGGGCAACACCACGACGTCGGCGCGGCGAAACAGCGCGGCCAGCTCGGCATCGGGCACGAACCGGGGGATGAAGCGGACCCCGGGGCCCGCCAGCCGGCGCAGCGGCACGATGTCCATCCGCGGACGCCCGACGATCCACAGCTCCGCCCCGGTCACCCGCGGCCAGGCCTGTAGCAGCGTGTCCAGCCCCTTGTAGGACCGCAGCAGGCCGAAGAAGAGCACCACCGGGCCCGGCGCCGCGGCCAGCTCGGGCGCGAGCGGCGCCGGTTCCAGCGCGGCCAACTCGGTGAAGGCGCCGTGCGGGATGACCGTCACCTTCTCGGGCGCCACCCCGGCCTGGGCGATCAGCCGCTCGCGCCCGTAGCGCGAGTGCACAACGAGCGCATCCATCCGCGCCAGCAGCCGGCGCTGGGCACTGACCTGGCCGGGGCGAGGCTCGCGCGGCAGCAGGTCATGTGCGGTGAGCACGAGTGGGCGGTCGGGCAGTAGCGCCCCGTCGAGCCACGGCAGCGTCAACCACTGAAAGTGGACGACGTCGGCCTGGCGAGCGGCAGCACGGCGGTAGGCGAGCATCTCGGGAACGTGGGCGGCGAGCTTGATCACGCGCCGCCGGCGCGACGCCGGGGCGCCGACCGCGCGGCGATAGAAGCGCTCGCTGACCGCGTAGCCGTCGGCGGCCCGGACCTCGCCGTAGACGAAGCGGCTGGTGACCAACTCGACCTCGGCCCCGGCCCGGGCCAGCGCCGCACACAGCGCTCGGTCATAGGGCGGCGTGTAGGCGGGCGGGTCGGTGA
>JALYZB010000309.1 GCA_030945945.1 Actinomycetota bacterium
GCGCGGTGGGACGATCTCCAGGCAGGTCGTCCACCAACCCGTCTCGATCGTCTCCACGAACACCTCGGGAAGCTCGGCCTGGCGCATCGAGGCCGTCTGCGCCCGCCAGTCGTAGGCGACCGGAACAAGCTCCGCGCTCGCGTGACCGCCGTCGAGCTCCAGCACCGCGTACCAGGCGTCGGTGCGGCCGTCGTTGGCGGGACGCCCGACGGCGCCGACGTTGACCACGAGCGTGCCGTCGATGGGCCGCTGCCACGGCATTCCTGTGTGGGTGCAGAGCAGAACGTCGGCGCCGCTGAGCGCCACCCGCATCCGCAGCTCGTCATCGTTCAGCGACTCCCACAGAAAGTCGTTGATCGCCAGCGGTGAGCCGTGGACCATGTGCACGTCGACCCCACCGATGAGCTCGCGATGTTCGAGGGGCAGCTCGCGCATCCAGGCCGCGAACGCCGGGCTCGTGCTCGCCAGGGTGTGGTCGTAGATCAGCTGCGCGTAGCGGTTGTCGCGCTCGTCGGCGTAGCCGCAGCCACAGTCTGGATCGCCACGGCCGATCGCGACGTCGTAGTTACCCGCGATGCACTGCACCCGGTCCGCCAATAGCGGCCAGACCGCGTCGCAATCGGCGCCGAAGCCGCCCAGATCCCCGAGGCAGAAAATCCGCTCACACCCCCGGGCAGCGGCGTCATCGAGCACCGCGCGCAGCGCGAACGGGTTGGCGTAGGGCCCTCCCAGGGCGGCGATCCGGATCATCTCGTCGTTCGACCGGGCGAGACTGACGAAGGATTCAGCGTGGGGGCAGAACATCGACGCTGACCAGGTTCAGCCGGGCCGGCGGGCCAGGATGCAAAGCGACAGGTAGCCCCTCTGGCTCCGACGCATCGCCGCGATCTCAAAACCGGCCTGCTCCAGCGCCGCACGGGGGTCGAGGGCCCGCAGGCCGCCGTAGCGACTCGGGCGGCGCCTGGCCACCCCGTCCAGCGCTGACCCCAGCAGCCGCAGTGGACCACGCGGTGGTATCGCCGGCGTGACGGTCACCAGCCGGCCGCCCGGGCGCAGCACGCGCAGCAGCTCACCGACCACACCGGAGACGTTCAGGACAGGTAGGACCTGGAGCAGGTACGCGGCCGTCGCGGCGTCGAAGGCACCGTCCGCAAACGGGAGCCGTCGCGCATCGGCCACCCTGACCGACCAGCCGGCCGGCAGCTCCGGGACGCGGGCGAGCATCGCGGCCGACTGATCGACGCCGGTCGCGCGCAGCCGGCCGGGGTGACGCGCGAGCTGGCGCAGGACCTCACCGGTCCCCGTCCCGACATCAAGAATGCGCTCGCCGTCCCGGGGAGCGAGCAGCGCCAGCGCGCACCGAACCGCGCCGCGCTCGAGGAATAGCTGCCGGTCGTAATGCGCGCTGACCTGGTCCCACACGGTTGGAGGTACGGTCACGGGACCTTCTCTATCGCTTCAGATGTGGGTCCCGGTCGATCGCAGTGTTGCGCGCTCGAACGGCCGTGGCTGCGGATCCTCGTGCCTGGCGAAATCGTCAGCCGGGCACGATCTCGATCCCGTTCCAGAACGCAACCCGAGCCTTGATCTTGCGGATCCACGGATACGGGTGACGGTACGTCCACGCGCCGTTCGGGCTCTGCACGCCCCCCGCCTCCACGTGGTAGTAGCTCGCCAGACCCTTCCACGGACACAGCGACTTCATCCTGCTGCTGCTGAGCACCCCGGGGGCGACGCTGTCCAGCGGGAAGTAGTGATTGCCCTCGACGACGATCGTGTCGTCGCTGCGGGCGATGGTAATGCCGTTCCAAATCGCTCTCATGTTCTAGGTGGACCCTCGTTTCGGGCAATTCGATTCAAGTGCGTGCTCAGCACGCTGACCGCTGACCGCCTTGGGAGCGGGTTCCCCGCCGCGGGTCGACCCTTCACAAACACCGATATCATATCACGCTACAGTGTTGCGAGATGTCCACCGCGCCCCTCCTCGACGGCCCGTTCCTACTGCCGGCGTCCCCGACTGAGCCGGACCTGCTGGCGAAGTACTTCAAGGTCCTCTCCGACCCCACACGGGTGCGGATCCTGGAGCTGCTGGCTTCCGGCTCGGAGATGTCGGTGAGCGAGCTGATGGGCGAGCTCGGTCAGGCGCAGTCGCGCGTGTCCAATCATCTGGCGTGTCTGCGGTGGTGCGGTTTTGTGCAGACGCGTCGTGCGCACCGGGTCGTCTACTACCAGGTGGCCGATGATCGGGTGTTGGAGATGCTGGCGGTCGGCCGGGCATTACTGGCTGACAATGCCGGGCATGTCGCCGCGTGCCGGCGGGTGGACGGCGGAGGGTGCTGATGGCCGCCGGTCGCAAGCGTGCGGGCGTGAGTGGACTCGCGGTGGGTGGGTTTACGGTGCTCGCGGTCGGATGCTGCGCCGCCGGGCCGGTGCTGGTGGGCTTGGTCGCTGCGATTGGTCTCAGCGCCGTGCTCGCGATCGGGGCTGGCCTGGTCGCGCTCGTCGTACTGAGCACCGCCGTCCTACCTCGCTACCGCCGCCGGAGACGCGGCCTGATCGGTGATCGGGGGCTGGGCTCGTGAGCGTGTCGGTGGAGATCACCGGCATGACCTGTGATGCGTGCGCTCGGCATGTCGCGGGCGCCTTTGAGCGGGCGGGCGCGAGCGAGGTGGAGGTCGACTGGCGGGCGGGTCGAGCAAGCGTCAATCCCAATGGCGTATCCGGCCCGGTCCTCGCCCGCTCCCTGGAGGGCACCCCCTACCGGGTCGAGCAGGTCAGCAGACCGGCTGCGGCACGGCGCGCCGCTGCCGAGTTCGATGGGTATGACCTGGCGATCGTGGGGTCCGGTGGGGCGGCGTTCTCGGCGGCGATCGCCGCATCGGAGCAGGGCCGGCGCGTGGTCATGATCGAGCGAGGGACGGTCGGGGGGACGTGCGTGAACGTGGGGTGCATCCCGTCCAAGGCGCTGCTGGCCGCCGCCGAGGCGCGCCACCGCGCCGGCCAGCAGCGCTTTCCCGGGATTCGCACCGAGGCGGGTCCGGTCGACTTCGGCGCGCTGATCGCCGGTAAGGACGAGATCGTGAGCGGGTTGCGCCAGGAGAAGTACCTCGATCTCGCCGCCGACTACGGCATCGAGCTGCTCTCCGGTGATGCCCGGTTCGTCGCGGCCCCCGCGCTCTCGGTTGGCGACCGCCGGATCGAGGCCGCGCACTACCTGATTGCCACCGGAGCCGCGCCGCACGTCCCGGACCTCCCCGGACTGGCCGAGAGCGGGTTTCTGACCTCAACGACGGCGATGGAGCTCGACCACCTCCCGGAGTCGCTGCTCGTGATCGGGGGCGGCTATGTCGCACTGGAACAGGCGCAGCTGTTCGCGCATCTCGGCGCCCAGGTGACGGTGCTCGTCCGGTCGTCGATCGCGCGCGGCGAGGAGCCGGAGATCGTGCAGGGGCTGCGCGAGGCGCTGATCGCCGACGGAATCACGCTCATCGAGGGAGCGGTCGTGCAGCGTGTCAGACGAGGAGAGCGGCAGGTGGTCGTCGGCAGCGACGAGCGGGAGTACCGGGCCGAGCAGCTGTTGGTGGCGACCGGTCGGCGCCCGAGGACGGCCGGGCTGGGGCTGGAGGAGATCGGCGTCGGCGTCGGGGAGCGCGCGGAGGTGCTGGTCGGGGCCGATCTGAGCACAACCAACCCGCGGGTGTGGGCAGCGGGTGATGTGACCGGCCACCCCCAGTTCGTCTACGTCGGCGCCCGCCACGGCCGCGCGGTGGTCGCCAACGCCTTTGACGGCGCGGATCGCCGGGTGGATTACCGCTCGCTGCCGCGGATCACGTTCACCAATCCGACGATCGCGTCGGCCGGTCTGACCGAGGCCCAGGCCCGCCAGCAGAATTTCGACGTGGAGAGCCGGGTCCTCGATCTCGCCGTGGTGCCAAGGGCGATCGTCAGCCGCAGCCTGCGCGGACGGGTCAAGCTCGTCGCCGAACGCGAGACCGGCCGGATCGTCGGTGTGCACCTTCTCGCCGACGGTGCCGGTGACGCGATTCTCGCCGGCGTCTACGCGATCGAGGCGGGGATGACCGTCGAGCAGATGGCGGATAGCTGGAATCCGTATCTGACCATCGGTGAGGCGATTCACCTCGCCGCGCAGTCCTTTACCCGCGACCCGAGCCGCCTGTCCTGCTGCGCATGACCGTCAGGCGACGATCTTCCTCGTCGCCCAGATCAAAAGGAGTGAGCGGATGTCTGAACGCTTTGATGCCGTGGTGATCGGCAGCGGCCCCGCCGGGGAAGTCGCGATCTCACGGCTGACCGAACAGGGCCTGCACGTCGCGCTGTGCGAACGGGAGCTGATCGGCGGCGAGTGCGCCTACTGGGCGTGCATCCCGTCAAAAACGCTCTTGCGCCCGACCGAGGCGCAGGCCGAGGCCAGCCGGGTCGCCGGCGTCTCGGAGCCTCGCACGGACTGGCCGCGGGTCGCCAAGTACCGCGACTTCATGATCCGCGACCTTGACGACACTAACCAGGAGACCGGCTACCGAGGCTAGGGCGTGGATGTCCACCGCGGCGAGGCCCGGATCACCGGACCCCGGCCGGGTCGAGATCGCCGGAGCCGTGCTCGAGACCGATCGGATCGTGATCGCCACCGGCAGCGATGCGCGCATCTCCGCGATCGACGGGCTCGAGCAGACCGGCTATTGGACCAACCGCCAGGCCACCACGGTCAAAGAACTTCCCGCCAGCATCGTGATCCTCGGCGGCGGGCCCGTCGGCATCGAACTGGGGCAGTTCTTCGCCCGCTTCGGCACCAGGGTGACGCTCGTGCAATCCGCCGAGCGGCTGATCGATCGCGAGGACCCCGCCGTCAGCGCGCTGATTGCCGACGCCGTGCGCGAGGACGGGATCGAGCTGCGCACCGGCGTACATGCCACCTCGGCGCGCCGGGAGGACGGCGAGCGCATCCTCGTCCTCGACGACGGCACCGAGGTCCGTGGTCAGGAGCTGCTGATCGCCACCGGCCGCAGCCCACGCCTCGAGAACCTCGGACTGGAGAACGTCGGGATCGACCCTAACCCAAGGGGCATCCAAGTCGATGAGCGCTGCCGAGCCGGCGAGGGTGTCTGGGCGGTCGGCGACGTCACCGGCGTGATGCCATTCACCCACGTCGGGATGTACCAGGCCCGTGTCGCCAGCGCCGACATCGCCGGCCACCCCGCCCGCGCGGACTACGCCGCGATCCCCCGCGTCGTGTTCTCCGACCCCGAGATCGCCGCCGTCGGCCTCACCGAGGAACAGGCTCGCGCGCAGCGCATCGACGTGGCGACCAGCCGCGTCGAGCTGGCCGAGGCGATCGCCCGTCCGTGGACCTATCAGGAGAACCCCGGCGGCGCGCTCGGGCTCGTCAGCGACCGTGAGCGCAAGGTGCTGATCGGCGCCTGGGCCGTGGCGCCGCTCGCCGGCGAATGGATCCACCAGGCCGTGCTGGCGATCAAGGCGCAGATCCCGGTCGAGGTGCTGCGCGACACCGTCGCCCAGTTCCCCACCTTCAGCGAGGCCTACCTCAAAGGAGTCGAGCAACTCGATGCGTGACCAGAGACTTACCCCTGCCGTTGCCGTCTTTGACGTCAACGAGACGCTGTCAGACCTCGACGGGCTCGCTACGCGCCTTCAGGATGCCGGCGCCGATCCGGGGGTCCTCCCCGTGTGGTTCGCGGCGACGCTCCGCGACGGCTTTGCCATCACCGCGGCGGGCGGCTATGCCGACTTCGCCGAGATCGCTGTCCCGACCTTGACCGCGCTCCTCTCCGGCGGGGATGGCCTGCGCGATAGCGCGCAGACGGTGGCCGAGCGCGTCGTGGGTTCGATGGCTGAGCTTGACCTGCACCCTGACGTGGCCGACGGGCTGCGGACGTTTCATGCCGCCGGGGTGAGGATCGTCACCTTGAGCAACGGATCGAGCCGGGTCGCCGAATCGCTGCTCGAGCGCGCCGGCGTGCGTGACCTCGTTGAGCAGTGCCTCTCGGTCAGCGACGCCGGGCGCTGGAAGCCGGCGCCGGAGGCGTACGCCTATGCGGCGGATCGGTGCGAGGTCGAGGCCGGCGAGCTGGCGCTGATCGCCGTCCACCCGTGGGACATCGACGGGGCGGCGCGCGCCGGGCTGAGGACCGGGTGGCTATCGCGCGATGGCGCCCCATACCCGCCCTACCTCCGCGCGCCGGAGGCGACCGGTCCGAATCTTCCTAAGCTCGCCGCGATCCTTACCGCGAGGTCCTGACGATGGCCCGCGCGAGCGAATCGGTGCAGCGGCGCGAGGTCACCGTTGACGGCGCCGCGCTGAGCTATCTGCACGCCGGTTCGGGGCCGCCGGTGGTGCTCGTTCACGGGACCTTCTGGAGCCGCGTCTGGGAGCCCGTGATGGCCGACATCGCCAGCGCCGGATATGAGGCTTACGCGCTCGACTTCCCGGGGTTCGGCCGGTCCGGTGGGCGACTGAGGCGCACCGACGCGAGCGTCCCGGCGCTCGCCGAATGCGCGCGGCGCTTCCTCGACGCGCTCAGCATCAGCGGCGATCTGACCGTCGGGGGTCACGACATCGGAGGTGCCGTCGCGCAGCACCTCGCCGCCTTCGAAGCATCGGTCAAGCGGCTGGTGCTGATGAACTCCGTGCTTTATGACTCCTGGCCGGTGCCAGCGGTCGAGCGCTTCCGCGACCAGGCCGTCGCCGACGCCATCACCGTCGACGAGCTGCTCCAAGCCCGCGCGCAAAGCCTCACCCGCGGCGTCGCACGTCCGCTCAGCGATGCCGAACGCGAAGCGTGGCTAGCTCCATGGCATGCCGAGGACCGGGTCCGGTCGTGGACCGCCATGGCGGGCGCCGCCGACGCCCGCTACACGCTCGAACTCCTCGACCACCTGCGTGAACAATCGCTGCCGACCCTGCTCGTCTGGGGCGAGGACGACGAGTTTCAGCCCATCGACTACGCCGAGCGATATGCGAGGGAGATCCCCGGCGCTCGACTCGCCCGGATCCCGGGCGCTCGCCACATCCCGACCGTCGATGATCCTCGCGCTGTCGGCGCTGACCTCGTCTCATTCCTCACGCAGAGCGCTTCCGGATCCGACGCCTCCGGCAGATGAACGCTCGCCGCGTCTTTCGCTGGCCTGCGCGTCCGTCCACCCGCGTCCTACTTCGGGTCGGCCATGCGCCTCCCGGCGGCAAGCAACCGCGGCGATCTAGCGTGGGGGCATGTGACGGGCGCTGTGTAGTGGGTTAATCGGGCATACGGTCTCCGAAGTAGATCTCGGACGCCGGCAGCGCTTCTCGTCCACCCCACTGTCCGGTCCGGCCGGCGGGAGGACGTCGGTTGAACGTGTCCGTCCCGGGGTTCTCGGCGGCGCTCGATGCGCTGGGGCCATTTGACGCTGCGGGTGCTCGGTCTGAGTCAGGGCCTGGGGGCCGAGCTCATGCCCGCTCGGCAAGCACCATGCGGCGACGATCTCCAGATCCTTCGCTTCAGTAGAGTGGGCGCGGGTGAGCCGGGAAGACTGGTCGGCACGGTTTTGCTGACCCTCTTTTTAGGAGCTTTCCGATGATTTCGAGCCTGGCGCCCGACTCGCCTGCGGTGGCTGAGCCGCTGGACTCCTGTGGTCTCGCGTTGACGCTGACCAGTGCTCGGGAGGAGTCGGCATGGTGAAGTCCTGGACGCCCGGGCTCGCCTTGGGGTGGGGGCTGGGCGGCACCTATGAGCTCGGGTTGATGTGTGTGGGGGCGGTGGTGCTGATGGGTGCGGTGGCGATATCGCATCAGCACGAACGGGCGTTCTCAGCGTCGGTGATCTACCTGGCGTGTGGCGCGCTGGGCGCGGTGGGCCTGTCGGCCTTGGGTGTGCGCCCGTTGAGCCCGGAGGGCAATCACGTTTTGCTGGAGCGTCTGACCGAGCTGGCGCTGGTGGTGGCCGTGTTCTCCGCTGGGCTGACAATCGAGCAGCGTGTCGCCAGACGTTCATGGGTGTCGATCGCGACCCTGTTGGTGGTGGTGATGCCGCTGAGCATCCTGGCGATCGCGGCGTTCGGGGTGTGGGTGATGGGACTGCCGTTCGGCGCGGCGCTGTTACTGGGCGCGGTCCTGGCGCCCACCGACCCGGTGCTGGCCGGTGATGTGGGCCTGTCGGCGCCCGGCGGAGAGGTCTACGGCGAGCCGCGGCTGTCGTTGCACACCGAAGCGGGCTTCAATGACGGGCTGGCCTCGCCGTTCGTGGTGCTCGCCCTGTTCGTCGCTGAACGTGGCGGCCGCGGCTGGCTGGGCCAGTGGGCGCTCGCCGATCTGTTGTATGGAGCCGGGTTCGCGCTCCTTCTCGGGGCGGCCGCGGGTGTCAGCGCCGCTTTCGTGTTCACCCGAGCCCGGAACCGCGGGGTGATTTCGCGCGATCTTGATGGGTTTGTCGCGATCGGCTTTGCGCTGTTGCTCTATGGCGTCACGCAGGCCCTCGGTGCGTACGGGCTGCTCGCGGTTTTCGCCGCCGGGTTCGCGTTTCGTCGGTATGAGTACGAGCACGAGGTCCATCCCGCCGTGCATCGCGGAACCGACGCCGCGGGCAAGATTCTCGAGCTGCTCGTGCTGTTGATGCTCGGCTCGATGCTCACGGTCACCGGTCTGCGCGCCCCGGGCCTCGGCGGCTGGCTGCTGGCCCCGGTGCTGCTGCTGGTCATCCGCCCGGTGCTGGTGCTCGCCACCACAAATCCACGGCTCATGAGCGTGCGATCACGAGTCTTCCTGGGGTTCTTCGGCGTCCGCGGTGTCGCGGCCATCTTCTATGCCGCCACCGTCGTCGACGCCCATGCCCTGCCCGCCGGCGAGCAGCACATCGTGGTGTGGACGACCATCGCCTGCGTGATCACCTCGATCGTCGTGCACGGCCTCAGCGCCACCCCACTCACCGACAAGCTGCTGAGCCGCGACGCTACCGAGCCATAGGGGTCGACCTCCCGGATCGGTGATGGCCAGAGCTCAGCCGGGCACAACCGAGATCGGCTCATGCGGGTGTGCCAGGGCTGAGCCAGTGGGCGCGAGCAGGATCACGCTCTCCCCGGCGCTGACGACGGTGTCGCCACCGAACGGGACGAATTCGCGCTCCGCAGTGATCGCGACCACCAGGCAACCCGGTGGCCAGGCGATCTCATCGACCCGCCGCCCGACCGCCGCCGAGCCGGGCGCGATGGCGAGCTCGACGATCTCATAACCGGTCAGCGGAGTGCTGGGCCGGTGCGCGGCCAGCGATGGATCATCGGCACCGAAGTCCGCGACGACCGCACCCTCCTCGAACAAGTCCTCAGATGACCGCACGGTCTGGCTCAAGGCCTCAAGCACGTTCTGCCGCGTCAGCCAGCCCTGCAGGTGATCGCGGTCAGCCGACAGCACCGGCAGGCCGGCCCGCCCGTACACGGCGAGCTGGCGCAGCGCTTGCGCAAGGGTCTCCTCGCCGAACAGCTCCTGGGGCGGGCGAGTATCGGTCACTGTCCCGGCGAGCCTCTCCCAATCTCTGCCGGTCACTGCCCCCACATCTTGGTCTGCCCGCAGCCGGGCGGTGGCGGCGAACCGCGTGACGGGCTGCATGGCGTCGGCGACAGTGAGCGTCTGCAGCAGGTTGGTCGTCTTGGGGCGCTCGATATCGATCCCGCGGCGCAAGAGCTTGGTGGTGTACATGCTGCCGTAGGAGATGTGCTTCGAAACCGCCGCGGCGATCCCGCAGGTGAGCATGATCGGCAGGGTGAGGGCGAAGTTTGCCGTCATCTCAACGACACTCGCGATCGCGGTCAGTGGGGCCTGGGC
>JALYZB010000328.1 GCA_030945945.1 Actinomycetota bacterium
CCTCCAGCCCGATCGCCCCGCGGCCCAGGGCCGCGGTCAGCGCCGCCGGGTCCGGGGCGAGGGTGCCCGCGGTCGCCCACGGTGCGTACGGCCCCCCGAGCGCGAGCACGCCGGCCAGCCATGCCTCGGCCAGCTCAGCAGCCTCGGCGGGCGCGAGCCGATCGATGCCGAGCGCGGCCGACGGGGCCAGCGCGATCAGCTGCTCGCCCCGAGGCCGGGTGACCGGGTCGTGGGCGGCAGGATCGATCGCCCAGCGGTCGCCCATAAACAGCTCGAGTGCCCACCCATCCAGGCGGGGCGGCCGCCGTCGCGCGCGGAGCGCGGCAACGAACGGGGCGGGCCACAGGTGTTGGTGTAGGTCGATCATCAGATTAGCTGAATCGATTCAGTGAACCGATTCAGTGAATCGATTCAGTATGCACCTTTTCGCGGCGACCCGCACGGTCCCTGCGGGCCGTCTGGACCCAGTACGGTTGGACGCGATGTCCCGCCGCCAGCGCGCCACGATCAAGGACGTCGCAACCGCGACCGACCTGTCACCGGCGGCCGTCTCCTATGCGCTGCGCGGCGTGCAGACGTCACCCGAGACCCAGGAGCGCGTCCGGATCGCCGCCGAGGAGCTCGGCTACACCGGCAACGCCGTCGCGCGGGCGCTGTCCCAGGGCCGGACCGGACTGGTTGGCGTGCTCGCCGGCTCGCTGGAGGACCTCGGTGAGCAGCGCTTCGTGGAGTTGGTCGGCCAGGCGCTGGAGGCCAATGACCTGCACATGGTGCTGATCGACTCCGCCGGCGACCCGGACCGGGAGCGCATCCTCGCCCGCCAACTGGCTGACCAGATGGTCGACGGGCTCGTGGTCTCGCCGCTGGACCCGTCCAACGCGGTGTGGGAGCACATCGGCGAGACGCTGCCGGTGGTGTCGGTCGGTGATGCGCTCGCCGGACCGACTGTCGGCGAGGTCCTCTTCGACAACCGTGCCGGCGTGTGGCTGGTGCTCGAGCACCTCCTCGAGCTCGGTCACCGTCGGGTCGCGGTGCTCACGCCGAGCCGGCTCCAGACTCCATCGCGGCCGGCCGAGACGATGGTCCGGGAGGCCGCCGCCGCCCTTGCGCTCGACGTAACCACCGTCAACTCACGCCACTCGATCGAGGCCGCGACCGAAACCGCGCGCGCCCTGCTGGCCTCCGAGCCGCGTCCGACCGCGGTGTTCTGCCTGTCGGACTCGATCGCCTGCGGTGTCTATGCGGCCGCTCACCAGGCCGGACTATCGATCCCGGGGGAGGTCAGCGTGGCCGGATACGACGACCATCCGATCGCCCAGGTCGTCTCCCCCGGGCTGACCTCGGTCGCGTGGGGAATGACCGAGGTCGCCGAGAATGCCGCGCGGCTGCTTGCGGCGGCGATCGCGGGACGGCCCCGGCGCGGGGCGCGCGCGACGGTCATCGTGGCGCCGTCGCTCGTACGCCGGGCCTCGACCGCGCGCGCCTGAGCACGACCGTCCGCTGCTGCAGGCCCGCCTGACCTCTTCGATGACACCGCAGCCCGCTGTGAACGAGCGGATCCTGCTACGACCTGCTGCACGCGCTGGCGCCGAGTCCGGTCGTCACACTCAATCGCGCTGTCGCGGTCGCGATGGTCCACGGCCCGCGGGCCGGGCTTGCCGCCCTCGCGGCGCTGGCCGACGATCGCCGTCTCGCCGAGCACCACCGCCTGGCGTCCGTCCGGGCCCATCTGCACGAGATGACCGGCGACACGCAGGCTGCATTGGCTGGGTACGAGGACGCCGGCCGCCCACCACGAGCATTCCCGAGCGGCGCCAAGGAGGCCCTGGCCGGCTACTGCATTGTCGACGTCGCCACCCGGGAGCGCGCCGAGGAGATCGCCGCGCGCTGGCCCGACGCCCACCACTGGGGCATGGAGATCCGTGCCCTGATGCACGCCGGCGCGGAGGAGAGCTGACCGATGCTCTCCCTCGATGAGCACCCCTTCGCGCTCTACTGCCAGACGGTCCCCGTCGCGCTCAACGGGGCGGCTCGACATGGCCTACGGCATGCTCGAGTCCCAGTTGGCCGGAAACGAGTTCATCACCGGCGACACGTTCACGATGGTCGACTGCGCCGCTGCGCCAGGCCTGTTCTACGCCTTGGCGATCCACCCGTGGGACACGCACCCGCATGACGCGGTACTACCGCGCGCTCGCGCAGCGGCCATCCTTCGCCGGGGTGATTGCAAACGCGCGGCCCTACAGGCATCTGTTCCCGCTACCCGGGCCGTCCGACTTCGACCGCTACCACTGACATCAGTCGTCGGGCAGCGCAGCAAAATCTCGCTTGGCTTTGCGATACCAAGCCATCCCGGAGAGGGGTTTCTTCCATCGACCCTGCATGTCACTCAGCGCACTCGTGTGCGTGTCGTCTCCGCCGGCGACCCTTTCCTTCAGATGACTGTCCTGCGCCTTGATCACGTCATTGGCAGTCTTCCCGTGGTGCGGGTAGTCGCATGGCCCACCCAGTTGTTCACACGTCATCGTCTTCATGAGTCGCTTCCTTCCGCTCCGCCCACCTCGATGAGGCGGATCAGGTTGCCCGCGGGATCGCGGAGGGCGCAGTCGCGAACCCCGTAGGGCTGCTCGATCGGCTCCTGGACGATCTCGGCGTCGCTGGCCTGCAGCCGCTCGAAGGCGCGGTCGAGGTCCCCGGTGGCCAGGTTGATCTGGCCGTAGGTGCCCTTGGCCATCATCTCGACGATGGTGCCGCGCTCGCCCTCGGTGATGCCGGGGTCGACCGCCGGGGGATGCAGCACGATCGAGATGCCGGGCTGGCCGGCGGGGCCGACCGTGATCCAGTGCATCCCGCCGTACTCGACGTCATTGCGCACCTCGAAACCAAGGGTGTCGCGGTAGAAGCTCAGGGATGCTTCCGGGTCGTTGTGCGCCAGGAAGGCCTGGTGAATCGTGATGTCCATGGCGGTCACGTTAGCCGCGGTTCGGTCACCGCGCTTCTCGATTCCTGATCGGTTTGGTCACCTGTTTGGCGACGCAGGGTGGCATCGCCGCCGTCGCGCCGGCGGCGTGGCGCCGGTAGGTGCTGGGCGGCATACCGACCAGCTCGGTGAAGCGAGTGCTGAACGATCCCAGCGACGAGCAGCCGACTGCGAAGCAGACCTCGGTGACGCTGAGGTCGCCACGACGCAGCAGAGCCATCGCGCGCTCGATCCGCCGCGTCATGAGATAGCTGTACGGCGACTCGCCGTAGGCGAGCCGGAACTGGCGACTGAAGTGCCCAGCCGACATGAGCGCACCGCCGGCGAGCGCCGCCACGTCCAGCGGCTGGGAGTACTCCCGGTCGATCCGGTCGCGGACTCGGCGCAGCCGCGCGAGGTCGCGCAGGCGCTCCGCCGGGGCAGCTCCGCTGCTCACCCTGTTCACGCCGTCATGCCGTCGCGGTGAAGATCTGTATCGCGAGGTGAGCGTTGATCTTTACGTCGCGGTCTCGCAGGGGGTCAAGCTGCTCGTCGACGGCTCGCTGGGCGTCGTCGAAGGACTCCTCCGGCACCCCAAGGAACGTCAACTGCCCATCGTCGACGAGCGCGTCCGAGTCCACCCTGGCGACCGTCTCATACGCGGTGCGCGTGGGCGTTTTCCAGCCCGCGGCGGCGAGGATCTCGCGGACGCGCTTGGGGTCGCTGAGGCTGAACGGGCCGGTCGGGTTCTGGCCGGGCGCAGGCGGCGGAGGTGCTGCGACGAAGCTGGCCAGGGCAGGGCCAACGAACCACGGGTTCTGCTCGATCGCCTGCCAGCAGGCAAACGCGAGGCGACCGCCCGAGACCAGGTGCCGGCGGATGTTGGCAAACGCTTTGGCCGGCTCATCGAAGAACATCACGCCGAACTGGCTCACCGCCACGTCGAACGGCGCGCCGACCAACGTGTCGTGCTGGACGTCGGCCACGCAGAACCACACGTTCCCCGCCTGCGCGTCGTCCGCACGCCTGCGCGCGACAGCCACCAGCGGGGCTGAGATGTCGGCTCCGACCGCCGAACCGCGAGCGCCCACGAGCTGACCAGCCGCGATCGTTATGGTCCCGCCTCCGCTCCCGATGTCCAGCACGCGCTCGCGCCCATCAAGCGCGAGATGGCTCAGCAGGATGTTCGTAACGGCGCTGGTCAGCACCTCTCGCCGGGGCCAGACCGAGGCCCAGTAGTCGTCGTTCCACCGACGGCGCTCGGCCATATTGGACTCGCTATCAGATGCCAACCCACGGCTCCTCGCGCTCACAACGATCAGACCCCGGCGCGACGATCCTATCTGTCCGGCGCCCGCCCTCCGCGACGACAACCGCGCGCTGGCGATCGGTTTCATGGGGTGGCGTGCCTGCCGATCAACGAGTCCGCAGCGCGCGAGGTGAAGAGTGAAGCTCAATCTGGGATGGTTGACGGCGTCGGCCGCCTTCTGGCGTCGCGGTGACGATGCCAAGCGCGCCATCCGCTTCCCGGTGCCGGTGGGCCGCCGGAATGCCAAAGCGGTTCGGCGATACGATGCGATGGGTGTCGATTCCGTGGGCCGGTTTGGGGCCAGAGTTGTTCGTGCGGCTGGATCGGACGCGCGCGGAGCCGCTCCGCTCCCAGCTCGGGGCCGAGCTGCGCGATGCGATTCGCAGCGGGCAGCTGTCTCCGGGCGAGCGGCTTCCATCGTCGCGCGCCCTGGCTGGCGAGCTCGGGGTGTCGCGGGGGCTGGTGATCGAGTGCTACTCGCAGCTTCAGGCTGAGGGGTTCCTGACGACACGGACGGGTTCTGCGACGCGGGTCGCTGCGGGTGCGCAGGAGCCGGTTTCGCTGCCTTCCGCGCCGGCGCCGTCGCCCCGCCTGATGGTCGACTTCCGTGACAGCGTGCCTGACCTGACCAGCTTTCCGCGACGCGACTGGGCGTGGGCGTTGCGGGAGAGCTGCCGGCGCGCGTCCGTGGCCGAGCTCAACTACGGTGACCCACGCGGAATGCTCGCGTTGCGCGAGGTGCTCGCCGGCTATCTCCGCCGGGTCCGCGGGGCGGCGGCTGATCCGGAGCGGATCCTGGTCTGCACCGGGTGCGGGCAGGGGGTCAACCTCGTCCTGCAAACGCTCGCGCGTGCGGGAGTGCGGCGAGTGGCGGTCGAAGACCCCGGAGATAGCGGCTCGCGCGCGATCGCCGAGCGGGTCGGATTTGAGGCGATCCCGGTGCCGGTCGATGAGCGTGGCGTCGACGTCGCGGCCCTGGCGGCTACCGGGACCCATGCGCTGATCCTGACCCCGACTCACCAATTCCCCACCGGCGTCGCCCTTGCCCCGGAGCGGCGCCAAGCGCTGGTCGCCTGGGCGAATGATCACGACGCCACGATCATCGAGGATGACTATGACGCCGAGCTCCGGTACGACCGTGAACCAATGGGCGCCCTCCAGGGGCTCGCGCCGAATCGTGTCGCGATGCTGGGCACGGTCAGCAAATCGCTCGCCCCGGCCCTCCGGATCGGCTGGATCGTCTGCCCCCCGGCGATGATCGAGGCGATCAGCGACGCGAAGCACCTCAGTGACCGCGGCTCACCAGGGCTCGAACAGCTGGCGCTCGCAGCCCTGATCGAGTCCGGTCGCTACGACCGCCATCTCCGTCACATGCGGGCCGTGTACGCCCGACGGCGGGACACGCTGGTCCGCATCCTCGATGCGCTGGCGCCCGAGGTTGAGCTCGGCGGCCTCGCGGCGGGTTTCCACGCGGTCGCTCATCTGCCCGCGGCGGCCAACGAGCACGCCGTCGTCCGGCAGGCACGCGAGCGCTCGGTCGGTGTGTACGGCATGAGCATGTATCGCGCCAGTGGCGACACTTCACCACCCGAGCTCGTTCTCGGCTTCGGCAACTTGAGCGACGCGGAAATTGAGCGCGGCATCACGGCGATCAGCGACCTGCTCAACCCCCACCTCTAACCGGCCCACTGGATCAGAGGCGAATTGGCTCTTATCGCCGAGCCGGTTCGGGCCTACGTTCGATCCTCGGCCCGAATCAAGGCACCAATCCCGAACCCGAGGCGACACCGTGAGCACCACCCCGATCATTGACCGAGCCGAGCGCTCGGCCGCTGCAACGCGCTGGCGGCTGGACCCAGCCGGCTCGAACGCCAAGTTCCAGGTCCAGCACTTCTGGGGCCTCATCACCGTCAAAGGTCACTTCGATCGCCTCGACGGCTGGCTCGAGGTCGATCGCGGTGGCCGGCGCCGAATCGAGCTGAACATCGACGCGACCAGCGTTCGTACGCGCAACCCCATGGGGGATTGGCACCTGCGGGCGGCCGACCGAGCAAACCGGCGACCAGCTGCAGATCGACGCAAGCATCCTCCTGGACCAGCGCCAGCTCGGCATGAGCTGGAGCCCACTCGGGATGACCCGGACGCCCCGTGACACTCCACGTGCACGCGCTCCTACGGCGAGAACGATGATCGACCGTGGACCGCGGCCAGGAACGTCGCGAGGATTGTGAGATGGCGGTCGTGCTGGCCCTCGGGGCCGCGCTGGCGTATGGCACCTCGGACTTCGCGGCCGGACTGGCCAGCCGCCGGTTCGCGGCCGGACCCGTCACCGGGGGCGTGGAGGCCCTCACCCTGTTGACGGCGGCGGCGGCGGTATTCCTCTTTCCCGGTGTCGGCCCGAGCATAACCGTGCTCGCCTGGGGCGGTTAGCGGGCTCGGTACCGCGCTGGGTACGCTGTCGCTTTATCGTGGCCTGTCTGTTGCCCGCATGAGTGTCGTTGCGACCCTCTCGGCGGTGCTGACCGCTGTCGTCCCGGTGATCGTCGGCGTGGTACTCGGCAATCACCTGACCCTCGGCACAAAAGCCGGCATCGCGATCGCAATCCCGGCGATCGGATTGATGTGCTGGTAGCCTCACGCCGACGCTCGACGCAGCGCTCGCTCCGGACTGCTGTACGGAGTCCTCGCCGGGCTGGGATTTGCGCTCCTCTTCATCGCGCTGGACCGGGCCGGCACGCATTCGGGCGCCTGGCCTCTGATTCCAGGCCAGCTGGTTGCGCTGCTGCTGATCGCGCCGTTCGCCCTCCGCGGCCTGGCCGTCTCCGGGCACCCGCCGCGGTCAGCGGCCGCGCTCACGCTGGGCGCCGGCGTACTCAGTGGGATCGCGAACCTGCTGTTCCTGGCGGCCACCGGCCGCGGGGAGCTCGCCATCGTCGCTGTGCTCACCTCGCTGTATCCCGCCGCCACCGTGGTGCTCGCCCGTGCCTTCCTGGCCGAACGCTGGACTGGCGTTCAGGCCGCCGGGCTCCTCACCTCAGCCGCAGCAATCATCCTCGTGAGTGCCGGCTGACGTGACGATGTTGGCACTCCACCGACACGCTCACCCGGAAGGAGATCTGGTTCCATGACCGCTGTCGCCGCAGCCCGGACGGATGGCGGGATCCGGCTGGAGGGGCTGACGAAGGACTTCCGTGGCCCCCACGGACCGATCCACGCCGTGCGGGGGATCGACGTCTCGATCGCCGCCGGTGAGACCGCCGCGCTGCTCGGACCGAACGGGGCCGGCAAGTCGACAACGATCGACATGCTGCTCGGTCTCGCCAAGCCCGACCGCGGCACGGTTTCGGTCTTCGGCCGCGCTCCCCGCGACGCCGTTGACGCCGGCCTGATCGGTGCGATGCTGCAGACGGGCGAGCTCATCCGCGACCTTTCGGTGCGCGAGATCGTCGCGATGATGGCCTCGCTGTATCCAGATCCGATGGACGTCGACGAGGCGCTGGAGCTCACGGGACTGACCGACACCGGCGGGCAACGAACTCAGAAGCTCTCCGGCGGACAGACCCAGCGCGCACGTTTCGCTCTTGCGCTGGTTGGCAATCCCGACCTGCTGGTGCTCGATGAGCCGACGGTCGCGATGGATGTCGAGGGCCGCCGCGAGTTCTGGGTGATCATGCGCGAGTTCGCGGCCCGGGGCAGGACAGTCCTGTTCGCCACCCATTACCTCGAAGAGGCGGACGCCAACGCCGACCGCGCGATCCTGATGGCTCGTGGGCGGCTCGTCGCCGACGGCCCGACGACGGAGATCAAGGCGCGCGTCGGCCGGCGGACGATCCGCGCGACCCTCCCGGATGTCGATCCGGCAGGTCTGGTTGCGTTGCCCGGCGTCGCCTCAGCCGATCGGCACGGCGACGCGGTGATCCTCAGCTGCCTTGACTCCGATCAAGCTATCCGGGCGCTCCTCGAGGAGCACCCGCTCGCGCGCGACATCGAGATCACCGGGGGAAGCCTTGAGGAGGCGTTCCTCGAGCTGACGAGCGAACCGGACGTCGAAGCAGCGCGGGTGACGCCATGAGCGGGATCGCTTATACCCGCTATGAGCTTCGGCGCGCGTTTCGCAACTGGCGCTTCTTTCTCTTCTCGCTGGGGTTTCCAGTGGTCTTCTACCTGTTGGTCGCGTTGCCGCAGCGCAACAAGCACAACTTCGGGGGGACGGGTCTGTCCGTGCCGCTCTACTACATGGTCGGACTCGCGGCGTTCGGGACCATGGTGTCGATGATCTCGACCGGGGCTCGGATCGCCGGCGAGCGCCAGGTCGGCTGGACCCGCCAGCTGCGGATCAGCCCGCTGTCCACGCGCGCCTACTTCCGCGCCAAGGTGCTGACGGGATACGGGATGGCGCTGTCGAGCCTGCTGCTGCTCTATGCCGCGGGCGTCGCCCTCGGCGTCAGCCTGCCCGCTCAGCGTTGGCTGGCGATGACCGCCCTGATCCTGGCCGGTCTGCTGCCGTTCGCCGCCCTGGGAATCCTCGTCGGCCATCTCGTGACCACCGACTCGGTCGGCCCAGCGATTGGGGGCGGGGTATCGATCTTCGCCTTCCTGGGCGGCACATGGTTCCCGATCACGAACGGATTTCTGCACACGTTGGGACAGTTTCTGCCCTCGTGGTGGCTCGTTCAGGCCAGCCATGTCGCGCTCGATGGCCACGGATGGAGCGTCCGCGGCTGGATCACGGTTGCCGCCTGGACCGCGCTCCTGGCCGCCGGCGCCGCCTGGGCGTACCGCCGCGACACCAATCGCGTGTAACTGCAGAGGGGGCCCGATCTGCCGTGCGAGTTTCCGACCTGGAGTTGTGAAAAAGGTCGCTGGCGATGCCCGGGCCTGAGATCATTCTGCACGTCTTACCCCCGTCGCATCCGTGTATGGCGGTCGAAGCTGCGCTGCGGGTGAAGGGTCTGCCCTACGACCGGGTGGAGTTGACTGCGGGCCAGCACGTTGCGGAGATGCAGAGAATTTATGGGGAGGGCCGGGGCACCGTGCCCGGCTTGCTCCTGGACGGCGAGCCGGTGCATGGTTCCCGCGCGATCCTGGCTCGCCTGGAGCAACTGCAGGAGGCGCCGACGCTCTATCCCGAGCCACTTCGTGACGAGATCCGTGAGGCGGAGCAATGGGGTGATGATGAGGAACTCCAGGACCTGGGGCGGCGGCTGCCGTGGGGCGCGCTTCAGTTCCGCCCGGAGGCGATGGGCACCTTCGCCGGCGGCGAGCCGCTGGATGGACCGGCACCGACTTTGCGATCAAGTACGTACACGGCAGCTGGCGCTACCACAAGATCACCGCCGCACGTCTCCATGACGATCTTGCCGGGTTACCCGACAAGCTCGCGCACGTCGACGCCCTTGCCGC
>JALYZB010000336.1 GCA_030945945.1 Actinomycetota bacterium
CGATCGCGTCCACGAAGGGGGCGAACTCGCGAATCGACGCCAGCACGAAGAATCCCCCCAGGCGGTCCAGGGCACCGAAGAGAACGAGGAAATTGGCCGCCTGCAGGCCCGGCGCCTCGTAGCCGAAAGCGATCGTCGAGACGAGCAGCGGGAACCAGCATAGGCGCATCGCGAACAGGAACTGCCCGACGAACTCGCTGCCGTACGGGTACGGAGGTCGGACTGCCGAGACGAGCGTCTTGCCCGTCAGGATCATCATGTTGCCGACCTCTTCGAGAACGTTCTTGGTCGGCAAGAACGTTCGGTCGGCGACAGTTCGGATCACCTGGTCTCTTCCTCCACGGTCATGGGCCCGGCGACGCGCGAGAGCCCCGGAGAGTCAGCCTACGCGACCACACACCGAAAGACCAAGTGACAACTGACGATCCACCGGGAAGCGGTGTCCGGGCCGGAACTGCCGTGGTATGTTCCGGTCGCTGTGCGGGCGTGGAGAGTGAGGAGGGCCGGAATCGCCGTCGGGATCGGAACCGTTCTCGCGGCCTCCGCCTGTGGTAGCGCCGCGCGTCAGGACGCTGCCGAGCCCAGGGGCACGTTCCCGGTCTCGGTGAGCGTTGCCAGCTTCCCGTCAAGCCAAACGCTGTCAGAGCACACCCACCTGCGGATCGACGTGCGCAACTCCGGCGGCAAGACGATCCCGGACGTCGCGGTGACGATCTGCAACGTCACCTGTGCCTACCCGGCACCCAAGGGCGAGGGCACCAGCGCAGCCGCCTTCTCGGCGGACCTCAATCAGTCCGGGTTGGCCAACCCGTCGCGGCCGATCTGGGTTGTGGAGCGTGGTCCGGGCCCGTGCCAGCACAGCTGCCGCAACGGCGGCGCCGGCGCCGGCGCCTACTCCAACACATGGGCGCTCGGCACCCTGCGTCGAGGCCGCACCGTCAGCTTCGACTGGGCGGTGACCGCTGTCGCCCCCGGTCGTCACGTCGTCGCGTGGGAGGTCGCCGCCGGCCTGAACGGCAGGGCCCGCGCGGTGCTCGCAGGCGGCTCGCAGCCGCATGGGACCTTCCCGGTCCAGATCAGCCGCACACCGGCCCAGTCCTACGTGAACAACAACGGGCAGATCGTTCAGGGCTCGGGCCAGTAGCCCCCGGGCACGGCCCGCGTGGCCGGGGCAGAGCGGCGTCAGGCGTCGCTGGAGGACGCCCAGATGTTGATCTGCCCGTCGACGGCGTGCTCTTCGATCGCCTCGAGCTCGCCGGCGTCGAACTCCAGTCCGTCCAGCGCGGCGACGTTCTGCTGAAGTTGACCGACGCTCGAGGCACCGATCAGCGCCGAGCTGACCCGGGGATCGCGCAGCACCCAGGCGATCGCCAGCTGAGCCAGCGTCTGGCCACGGCCGGCGGCGATCTCGTTCAGCGCCCGAGCGCGGGTCACGTTCTCCTCGCTGAGCAGACCGGCATCGAAGGCCTGTCCGCGCCGAACGCGCGAATCCTCGGGGATGCCGCTGAGGTACTTGTCGGTCAGCAGTCCCTGGGCCAGGGGCGAGAAGGCGATCACGCCGACGCCCTCGGCGCCGACGACGTCGAGCAGGTCGGACTCGATCCAGCGGTTGAACATCGAGTAGGACGGCTGGTGGATCAGCAACGGCGTGCCCAACGCGCGCAGGATTCCGATCGCCTCCTCGGTGCGGCGTCCCGAGTAGCTGGAGATCCCGACGTAGCGCGCCTTCCCTGAGCGGACGGCGAAGTCCAGCGCTCCCATCGTCTCCTGGAGTGGAGTGTCGGGATCAAAGCGATGCGAGTAGAAGATGTCCACGTAGTCCAGACCCATCCGCTGCAGGCTCTGGTCCAGCGAGCCGAGCAGGTACTTGCGCGAGCCGTGATCGCCGTAGGGGCCGGGCCACATGTCGTAGCCGGCCTTGGTCGAGATCACCAGTTCGTCGCGCAGTCGCGCGAAGTCCAACGCGTAGATGCGCCCGAAGTTGGACTCGGCGCTGCCGTACGGCGGCCCGTAGTTGTTGGCGAGATCGAAGTGCGTCACGCCAAGGTCAAACGCGCGCCGCAGGATCGCCCGGCTGGCGGCCAGTGGACGGTCGTCGCCGAAGTTCTGCCACAGGCCGAGCGAAACGGCCGGCAGCAGCAGGCCGCTGCGCCCGCAACGGCGGTACGGGATGCGCTCGTAGCGGTCCCCCGCGGGAGCGTAGGCGCTCATCGGGCCGGGCGGCGCCTGCCTCGGGACGGTCTCGCTCATGCCGGTACGGTATCTCACCCGTGCGCTCACTTCGCCGTCCGGCGAACCGTCGCGTCATCGGTTTGGACATTGGGATAGTGACCGCATCGGGGGCGCTCGCTTACGCTTCAGGGCGCTCTTGCGTGCCGCTGCATGCTGGCCGGGGAGCCGAGCGCGCGCTGGCGAAACTCACCCGGCGTGGGCACGAGACGACCATTTATGCGACGCCCCGGCCGCCAGGGCGACGAGAGGAAGGAACGAGCACCGCAATGCCCATCCGCCAGCAGAATGTCCTCGCCGCCCAGTGGGCTCCGGACGGAGAGATCCTCGGAGCCCCTGACCTCACCA
>JALYZB010000344.1 GCA_030945945.1 Actinomycetota bacterium
ACCCAGCGCCTTGAGCGCGACCGGATACCCGATCTGGGCGGCTGCAGCCTGTGCGGCTGCGAGTGAGCCGACCGTGCGCTGGCCGACGAACCGCACCCCGGCCGCGGCCAACAGCGTCCGCGCGCCGTCGTAGCCGGAGTCGAGCACCGGCGTCGCCGGGGCGGGGAGCGCGGGGACCTCCTGCGGCTGGCGCGACGCCCGCGCCGCCAACCGGGCCAAGGCGTCGGTGGCATGCTCGACGGCGCGGTAAACCGGTACGCCGCCGCGACGGAGCGCGCCGGCGGCCGGCGATCCGGCGTACATCGTCTGTGCGTAGAGCGGTCGCTGGGCGCTCGCCGCTACCTCGCCGAGGGCCGCGGCGGTCGTCACTTCGGGGTCTGTGAACACGTCGGAGTACTCGCCGTAGCCGCCGAAGTAGCCCGTGAGCAGCACCGCATCGACCTCCCCGCAACCCAAAAGCGTGCGAGCGGTGCGCTCGAAGTTCACGATGTCCTGCTCGCCGCCGCCGGCCAGATCCACGGGATTTGAGCAGGTGGCGGTGGCCGGCAGATGCTCGCGCAGCGCCGCCACCGTGCGCAGGCTCAGCTCGGGCACCTCCAGTCCGACCGCGGCGGCGAGCGACGCGGCGATACCGCCGTGCCCGCCACCGTCCCCCATGACCGCCAGACGACAGCCACGAAGCGTCGGACTGCGGATAAGAGCCTGGACGACGTCGATGAGCTGGCGCGGCGAGCTCACCCGCTCGATTCCTGCGGCCACGCAGGCCGCGTCGATTGCCGCAGTGTCGCTGACCAAAGCGCCGGTGTGGGAGCGCAGCGCACGCGCCGCCGCCTCGCCGCCGGAGGTGGTGAGCAGGACGACCGGCTTACCGGCGGCCTCAGCGGATGCCGCCGCCCGGGCGAAGGCGCGCCCGTCGCGGAAATCTTCGATGTACAAGGCGATCACCTTGGTGCCGTCGTGCGCAGCCAGGACCTCGATGATCTCAGCGGCGGTGACGTCGGCCTGGTTGCCCAGCGATACAAAGCGGGAAAAGCCGAGACCCGCCTCCTGCGCCAGCAGCGCGATCTCCAGGGCTAGGTTTCCGCTCTGGGAGATGAGGGCGACGCTTCCCGACGGCAGGTCGTTGGAGGTCAGCTCCAGCTCGGCCTCGGCGTCGAAGACGCCCAGGCAATTGGGGCCCACGAGCACGGCCCCGGCCTCGCGGACCACCGTCCCGAGCGCGGCGTCGCGCCCAGCCCCAGTTGTGCCCGCGCTGATGACCACGATCGCCTTCGCCCCGGCCGCCAGCGCGTCGCCGATGGTCGGCTCCAGCCCGGCCTCCGGCACCGTCACGATCACCAGCTCCACCGGTCCGTCGAGCTCTCGCAGCGAGCGGAGGGCGCGGCGACCGAGGATCTCCCCACCGCCGCGGTTGATCAGGTGCACGGCGCGCCGATGTTCCCCGCGCAGAGCGCGGCTGGCCAGCCAGTTGCCCCACTTGCGCGGATCGCCCGACGCGCCCACGATGGCCACCGACGCGGGCGCGAACAGCGGCCGCAGATCCCGGGTCATCCTCGCGGCACCGATGCGGCCGCGACCTGCAGGGCCTCGATGTCGCAGCCCAACTCCGCCGCCGCCGCTGCCAACGACATCTCAACGTACTGCTGCGGTGTGCACCTCGGGTCCTCCAGCACCACATGCACCCCTAGCCCGCAGGTCAGCGCGGCCAGCCGCAGGGCCACCTCATCGGCGTCGGCGGAGCAGAATTCGCCCAGCGCCTGCCCGTGACGCAGAATGTCGGCGATCGCGGTGCACCACCGGGCGGTGAACGCCCGTTGAGCGGGCAGCAGCTCGGGGTGGCGACGAGCGTAGACCCACAGGTCCATCCACAGCACCCACTCACTACGGCTGGAGCGGACAATGAGCCACGCCAGCCGCTGGACCCCACTCTCCAGCCGCTCCAGCTCCGGCCCAACGGTCGCGTAGAACAAAGCGTCGGCGTCGGCGATCGCGGCGCTGAACAGTTCGTTCTTGGTTCCGAAGTAGTAGACGATGCCGGTGGCGCTGGTTCCGGCTCGCTCGGCCACGTCGGAGAGACGCACGCTCCACAGACCCTGCTCACGGATCAGCTCCACGGCAGTGGCCAGAATCTGCGGCCGCCGCACCTTGGCCAGCGGCCGGCGCGGGTGCCGGCTCCGGGTCGCACCGGCAAGCTCGGGCTCCTCACTCATATCAGTTTCAGAACCATGGTTTTGAACGGCGATTTCTATTTGTTCGTGCCGCCGCTGTCAACTTCTCGTTCCGCTGAAGCGCGGTCGACCGGCCCGGGGGTGCCCTCGGCCGGCTCGCCGAGAAGCGTGCCGGTGAGACCGGGGTAGACATAGCGAGCCTTATGCACGCGAAGCTCCATCAGCGTCTCGGTTCCGACCACCCCGGTCACCGCGCCCAGGCGCTCGGCGAGCAGCCGCCATAGATCGTCGTGATCGCGGCAGACGATGCATGTACAGGTCGGCCGACCCCGCGCAGGAGGAGAGGTACATGACCTCCGGCCACTCGGCCAACGTCTCGGCCACCCGCGCGTGCGCCGCCGGGGTCACGCGCACGAGCACTGAGGCCTGGACCGCGTAGCCGAGGGCGAACGGATCACCAGAGCGAGGATGCGCAGCATCCCCTCCTCCTGCAGCCGCCCGGCGCGATAGCGCACCGTACCCTCGGCGACTCCGAGCGCGCGGGCGATGGCACGAAACGGACGACGGCCGTCCTGCTGCAGCTGGGAGATGATCCCCCGGTCGAGGTCATCGAGCTGGCGCGGCGTCACAGCGCCTCGGCGTCGATCGGCGCCACCGGAGGCACTGGCGGCTCGTCCTCCTGGGAGTACCAGAAGCCCGTGAGCTGGCCGCCGTCGACGACGATCGTCTCGCCGATGACGTAGGAGGCCTCAGGGGAACACAGGAACAGCACCACCGACGCCTGTTCGCTCGGCTCGCCCGGGCGCCTCATCGGGATCCGGCGCATGTAATTGGCCCAGAACCGAGGCGTGAAGCCTTCGGCAGTCATCGCGGTCTTGGTGAAGCCGGGACAGACGGCGTTGCAGCGGACTCCGAGATGCCCGAGCTCAAAGGCGATCACCGCGGGTTAGATGGGCGACGCCGGCCTTGGAGACCATGTAGTGCATCAAAGGTGACTCGGCCACAAAGCTGTCGACCGAGGCGATGTTGACCATGCTCCCGCCGCTGTGGTCAACCATATGGCGCGCCGCCACCTGGCTGGCGAAGAACGGAGCGTTGAGGTTGACGTTCATCGTCTCGCTCCAGCGCTCGGCGCTTGCCTCGAGAAACGGCTCTTACACGTCCATCGCGAGGTGCTGCTTCGTAACCCTCTACCTGCAACGGATCCTCGGCGCCCCACCTCTGCGCCCCGGACTGGAGTTCATCCTTTTCGGGCTGATCATCATCGTCGCGACCGGCGTCGCCACCCAGATTGTCGGGCGCGTCGGCACCAAACCGCTGACGATCGCCGGCGGAGCTATGGCGATCGCCGGGCTGATGCTTCTCAGCGGCCTTTCCTGCCGGCAGCTACTCGGCCGACGTGTCGCCCGGCATGCTCGTCCTCGGCTTCGGCATCGACCTGTCCTTTGCCCCAATCAACATCGTCGACCTGCCGGCCGTCGGCGAGGCCCAGAACGGGTTGGCCTCCGGCGTTCGAACGCCAGCCAGCAGATCGGCCATGCCGTTGGATTGGCTGTATGCGTCGCCGCAGCCACCGCCCGCACCGACCACCTACCGAGATTGCCGGCTAACCTATCGCGGCCGCCTCGGCTTCAGCGTCGTGCACAAGACAGCGGCTTCGCGATCGTGATCGGTGACGACGCCGAGATCCACCTCTGGAGCGCGTCTGATGACAGGCTGGAAATCACGCGGCGATACCGCGACCAATCCGATCTGTGCAGGCGACAGTTGTTTATCGCCGGCACCGCGAGCTGCCGCATCGCCGTGGAGGATGTCAATGATCTCTACGTCCAGCTGCGAGCCAGCGAAGTCCTGCACTCCCCGTCGACGGTTGTCGAGAACACTGGCCACGGCACCCGTGAATCCCGCGCGTGATGGCGACGGAAACCTGCTGAGCTTCTTTGCACGCGTCCGCCGCTTACCTCAGCCGAAAGCAGCCAGACGACGAGTACGGCTCCGACGATGTCCGCCAGTGCTACGAGCGGCGGTCGCCAAGCTCGCTTCACTTCGCAACTCCGAGATTGATGATCAGCAATCCTGTCCGAATCTATCAAGCGTACCGCTCGCGAAGCGTTCACTAGTCGTTTCGCCCAACCCCTCCTATGCATCCCCATAGACCGACCCGGGCGCAGTCATGATGGCCGCTGGAACCTCCGGCCAGGACGACGCAAGTCATCCGAAGCCAACAACACGGTCACGGTCGTGGACAACACCGGGACTCAAAGGCCAGGGTGGTCGTTCAGCGGCCGCTAGAAAGCAGGCGTCGATGAGCTCCTCGACGCCTGTCCCGCGTCCGTCCCGAGGCGGCCCCTGAGACCCCACCCCGGCGCCCAGCATCAGTGCGCTTTACGAATCACCAGCCACCAAGTCCAGCGTCGACGACCCGGTCGAGATGGTTCAAGCGCTCGTGAGCAGCGCGTCACCCTGACGCGCGAACCTGGGGCGAGTGAAGCGCTCCGCTGGCCTCTTAGTGGCGAGGGGGCCTGCCCTCCGGGGTGATGCGTCAGGAACTGGAACGTCCGACTGCCGTCGCATCATCGGCCGGTGCCAGTCTTTGCCGGCACGACAATGTCGCCGCTAGCCGCTGGTCGCTTCTCGGCGGCCTCGCCGCGGTGTTCGTCATCGGTAGAGTCGGCCGAGAGCTATATGTCAGAACGATCGGGCGACGTCGGGACCGACGAGCCCGGCTTGCGCGTTTGGGAACGGGCGCACATCTCTCGTTCTTTGTCTCAGTTCTCGGCGAACCGCCCGCCATGTGTCGGACGATCCAAAAGCATGACTCCAAGCGGATCGTGACACCAGCCGATCCCGACTTTGACGCGAAGCTCGCCGGAGCTTGGCACCCAATCCTATGAGACGTACGAGCCCAGATCCTTCACCGAGTGCGTGTTCATTGATCGGGACTACTACGTACAAACGATTACCAACGCCGACGACATCGTTCTGCATTTTCGGTGACGACTCGAAGTCGACGCTTCCGGCCGACCAACGAGCTTCCGTTTCGCCACCGCTACTTGGAGCGTCAACGGTTGCAGCACAAGTTTAAACTTCGCTGGGCCCCGATATTCCACCTCGAGCTCGGCCGCACCCGGTTCGCCGATCTTGACTCGAACGATCCTGACCAGTTCGCACCGCCGCATTTCAAGGTCAGCGTGGGAGCTCACAACCGGACCTACTCAGAGCTTCGTTACCTGGCGAATCCCGGCTACTACCTGACCGTCGTCCTCACCGCGAGCGACGTCGCAGCGCAGACGGCCGTCGGAGAGGTCTTCAAGGTTCAGCAAGAGTTGGACGGGGCTGAGTGGCCCGATTCCGCGAAGGCTGGTAACGAGCCCGCCTGGAACGCCCCGCCCACGGCCCAGCAGGTTCGTCGGGAAACCGTTATCACGACGTACACGGTGATCGGAATCGACCTCTGGGACGTGAACTATCTGGCGACGTTCGGGCCGCACCTAAACCTGGTCCGAACTCTCCCGTAACCCCACCGGCAGCTCTGCCGCGATCGCAGCCTCTATGAGGCCGCCCTTGCGGCGAATGCGCAGGGACGGCGCTCGCCGCCCGAGACTGATCCGGACGCCTCTATCACGCGGACACGATCGTGCGGCCCTCGCCGACGGGGGCACCCGTCAGGACGCCGGCGTAACCGGTTAAGTTCTCGAGCTGAGGCGACTACGAGTCCTGCGGCGATTCTTGCGAATGTCACACGCTCGTTCGTCTGCGGCTGACCTGCATCCGCCTGTGGGCTACAGACAGGAAGAGGCGGCGGGGCGGTCACGTCCGTGGCTGGTAAATGACCACGTCAGCCGGTTATACGCCGGCCGACCCTTCCACATATCGAGCCTAGACGCGGTAACGATCGCGATACTTCGGTGTCCCTGGGCGACTGACTGGTTACCGCTGATGTACCAGCCAACGCCGCTACCGCGAGCGACCCGCCCACCCCAACTGTGCCAGTGGATGTCGCAGACGAATCCGGTTGGGTCGCCGCCGTAGTAAATCTCGCGCGGCCGGACCGGACCGAAGCCCTTCGTGTTGTTCAGGCCGCCGTAACGGTAGTAAGGGGTCGGCCTTGGGACTGACGATCGGTTCGATTGACGCCGCGGCGGTCGCGACGAGCAAGACAGCGATTGGCGTCGCAAGCAGGAGCACACCCAGCGTTCGGCGCATTGAAGCGGCTGTATATCACGACGGCACCGCGTCCAGCGTTTGACCCGTGGCCGACGTTCCGACGATCGGTTCTCGCGTTGCGCCCCGCCATCGCCTTGGCGACCAGGCGAGCGTGGGGGTCTACACGGGTTAGCCGGTCGGGTCCGCGATGCGGAGCCGTCCTTGATGGGGCCCTGCGACGGCTTGAGACGAGCACCGATGGAAACGAATGCAGACTGCTGCTGCTCGCACACGTCATCACCCGGTTGACGTGCCCGGGCAGGAGCCCGGACGGGTGCTGCTCAGGGGTCTTTTGATCCAGAACCACAGGCCGGCCGCTCGGAGTCAGCGCCAAGCTTTCCCCCCAGGTCGCGTCGGCGGGATGCTTCACTGCGACCCGCGGCGTGGGCCGAACCGACCTGCGCTCCCAGGCCGCGAACGCGTCCAGTCAGCCAGGTGCTCGCAGCGCCTTAACCTCGTGGCACGCACCCTGGTGTTCTTTACCGAAGTAGTGGGCGCTCGTTGCGTGCGCGACGACCGGCGAGGATGTACGCGCGGGCCCGGCAGGCGGCGACGTGCTCTGCCTCCCGGTAGTGCTTCTCCGCCGGGTAGGTCCAGTCGGCGATGCTCAACGCCACCCAGGCGACGAACAACAGCAGCGCGG
>JALYZB010000346.1 GCA_030945945.1 Actinomycetota bacterium
GCCCAGCGCCTCTCAGCGCTGGGCCCCCCTCAGAACCGGACAAGCGACTTTCACCGCATCCGGCTCAAGCCTGCCCGTCAGGTCTGATCACGCGAGGCCTTACGATCCGCTCGGTGTGAGCCGAAGATCGTCCGTAGGTCCACTCACCACGACCGTGGTCGCGGCGTCTAGTTTGTCCATTGGTTCTGGCGTCTTGTCATCGTCAGCTTCGGGGCTCACCTGACCACGTCAGCGCGCTTTCGCGCCCGGGCACCAGGCCCGGTATCCGGCCAGTTATGCGCGACGATCAGTCTGGAGGGGCTGATCATCCTGTCGCGGTTTGCTGTCGCCTTTCGGCCGCCGGCATTGACTTTTTGGTCATCCTGTTCCCGCTGAGGGATTGGGCTCTCCTTACAGTCGGCTCACCGGCTCGCCCGAGGGCGCGTCAGACCTCGACGGGGTTTCCGTGTTTCACACGCACGAGCAACGATCGGGGTGGAAGCCCTCTCTACTCCGGGGGACAACGGTGCTCACCCTGACCGGAGTCGCTCACCGGCCAACGCCCGTCGCATCTCAACGACGTGTCCTACGCCCCGCTCCAGCATCTCATCTACGCGGGACTCTGCATCACCAAGCATCAACCAAGGGTTCAAACGATTTCTCCCGTCCGATCTTCCCCTCCCCTGTAGCCGCCGGATGGAACGGCAGCGTCTTGGGCTTGAGCCCCGAGCTTCGCACCCCGCCCTTACGGGCGACGCACGTCGGGGTGGGGACAGGTCATCGAGCACGGACCTAAATCAACGCTCTACGTCATCAGACCCAGCCTCCAATCCAGCGTTGATCTCTCACTGCGTGCGACCTCACGTCGCACGCGACATTGCAGCAGTCTGAGCGAGCTGGTGCTTGGTGCCGTGGCGTCTTTGGCTTGCGTGGGTTTGGTCTGAGCTGATGGCGGTGTGCGACGCCGCGCTCGTGCGAGGCGGGGATCCGGGGCTGGTCGCGACTGGTATGGATGGGGTCGAAACCGTGCGAGGCACCTGGCGCACGGCGTTCGCCTTGGAGGCCGCCTATCAGCGTCCCTGGGTTATTGAGGATGCGATCGCGATCATCTGTCGGTGCTGATGTCGGTGGTCAGTGTGTTGGAGATCCAGTAGACGGCGTGGTGTGTGCCACGCGACGTCGGTGATCTGCCGCCCTGGGTGTAGATCAGCAGGTGCTTGCCGGCTAGGGATCTTGTTTCGCTCGGCTTGGCCAGCAGCGGGGGAGATTGCCAGGTTGTGCCTTGGATGCCGTAGTACTCGTCCGAGCAGTGGGTTGATCTCAAGCGTCATCCGGTATGCGGCGTGTGGTTTTCCTTGTTGATCGCGGATCTGGTACGCGCGGGGGTAGGAGCCTGGGCTGGCGGTCTGGAGTGGGCAGACTGTGGTCAGGCTGGAGCAGTATTGGGACCCTCCGACGATCAGGCGCGGGAAGTAGACCGGTAGGCCGGCGGTTGCCAGGGCCCCGGCCTGGGTTTTCCGTCGGTCAGGCCGGCCGTCGAGACCCGGTTCGCCCGCGGTGACGCATGGTGTGATCCGCTCCCAGGCTTGGGTTGAGCGGCGGGGGTTGTTGGCTGCATGAAGTGCAGGCGGCTTTCTCGGCCGATGGATCGGCGGTCACATAGCAAGCGAGGGGGATGCACGGCTGAAGCTGCGCGGGGAATCTGATCTGTTTGATCCGGTGGCCGGCTGAGAAGGCCACGAGGTTGAACAGGTTGATGAGACCGTCGAGGGTGTACAGGCTATGGTCGGTTTCGGTGTGAGCTCCGAAGATGCGAAGCAGCCGGTCGCGGTTGGCGACCAGGTTCCCGGCGCCGTACTGGTCCTTGGCCTATCGCAGAAAGTCCTGCTGACGAGCGTTGCGGACAAGATCTGAGTCGGTGTGGCGAAAGCGAACGAATTGCAAAGCGTTGAGGCCGCAGAGCTTCTGGTATCCGGCCTGGATGTCAATGCTCGAATACCCGGTCACGGCCGTGTTGTTGTAGCAGCGGTGGTCGATGTCGCTGTAGACGCACTCGATCGCGTCGACAAGCTTTTGAAAGCCGCCGAAGTTGACGTCCACGATGTGGTTGATCCGCAGCCCCGGAAACACCTGTCCCTTGAGCACTTTGACGAGCAGATTGGGTCCGCCGGCCGAGTCCGCGCCGTTGAGCTTGGCGACGCCTACTCCAGGGATCTTCACCTGGAGGTCTCGCGGGACTGAAATCAGGTTGATGGTCGACGAGTCGGGTTTATGCGAACCAGCAGCATCGTGTCGGTATGAGCGGCGCTGAACGGGTCGCCCGCCCGATGGTCAGAGCCGATCAGCATCAGCGTCTGGGGATCCCCCGGGTTGGGCAACGTCACCTGGGCGTCGGGGAGTGCTTGGCCCGCGTTGAGGTCGTTGATGAGGTTCTTGAACTGGAGTAGGCCGGCTACCGCAGTGGCGGCGGCGGTGGCCTGATCACCAGCACCGCGGCGAACAGAAAGCGCCACAGCCTCGCGCGCCGGGTGCGCGGAGTGAGCTTCATGCCGACCCGGCCCCGGCGGGCCTGCGGTTCACGGAGCGGCGGCGGCCCGATCGTGCGATTCGCTGTCGGACTGGGGCCGAGCGGTTTCTGGTGGCGCCGGGGTGGACGGGTGCTGAGCCTGGTTCTCTAGGTATGCGTCGGCTTGGGCTTCCGCCTTTCCGAGCTGGCCGTGGTACTGGCCGCCGGTGCGTTGGTCCGCGAGCACCGTCGCTTTCTCGACTGCTTTCTCGACCTGGTCCTTATGGTCGACAGCGGCGTCCTTTGCCTTCTTGGTGAACTGGTTGAGCTTGTCTGCGAATCCCATAGCGGGCCTTTCTCGGGGTCAAGAAATCGTTCAAGGGCAGCCGCGTGGGCGGCTACCTTGTGACGAAGGAATCATTTAACACTCGCGGTTCGGTGGGCGCTGTCGCGTCCTTGGGTCGGGTTGGCGTTCCGTTTGGCCTGCGGGGGTCACTTGATAGTCGGGCACAACGCCTGGATCTGCCCGCGGGCGATCGGGTCGATGATCTTGGCAGCCTCGAGCACGCACCCCTCGTGGGCTACCTGCTTGGCGGCTTTGTCGCTTGGCTGGTGTTGCCGCTCGCGGCGATCTGGCATGCCTGCTGTGCCGTTTGTCGCTGCCGAGTTCTGCTGGCCGCTCGCGGCTTGTTGGCACGCTGCGACTCCGATCTCTTTGGCTATGGTGCCGATGGCACCACACCCGCCGAGCGCCGAGCGCCACGCTTGCGACGAGAACGGGGGCAAAGCCGCGCAGGCGGCTCACGATCGAGGGCCTCGGCTTTTGCGGTCGATTGCGTGCTCGCATCGGCTCGCCGTGAACGTCGCGAGGCCTGAGGTGGACGGGCCCGGTCACCGTTGGCCGCCGTCGATCGCGCGCAGTGCTGGGCCTTCGGGTGCTTGCTGTTCATGGTCGAGCTCGGCAGAGAGTGCTTGTGCTTCGAAGTGCGCGAGCGCGTGCTCGCATCCTGCGACTGCCGCGGCTGCTTCTGCGGCGCCGGGGGCGTCGAAGTAGTCGCGGGCGCGGATCGCAGCCAGCCATTTCTGGTGGCGGGCGAGGTCGGCGTCTGATTCCTCAAGCTCGGTGTAGGTCGCGCGACCCCGTTTGCGTTCGTGCGCGAGCTCGTCGTGGAACTGCTGGGTGCGTTCGAGCACTTCGTGGTACTCGTCGCTTCGCTCGCGTTGAAACGCGTCGATGATCGCCGCTTCCTGTTTGGGGTCGGTCAGCTGGATTTGGAATGTGTCGCCGTGCCCGCCCTCGTTGCGCAGCCGGACGAGCAGCCGGTTAACGGCCCGGAGCGTCTTCGGTGTCGCGGGTAGCAGACACACCGACTGCTGCACGTAATGCCCGCCGAGGCTTCGCAGCTTGCGCCACGCATACACCCGCAACGTCGACGACCCCCCACTTGGGGTCGAGACCGTGACAAGCAGCCAGGTTCGAGTCTCGTCCACGCGCCAAGGATAACACGCGTCGCATTGCGAGGTAACATGCGTTGCATCTCAGTTGCAACCACACTAAGAACCGAAACGGCTCCGAACAACGACCACCAAGCGCATGCACGCTCGGTCGGGGCGATGTGGTCCGCGATGGGCAGTTCACTTGAGGGGCTGTCTCAGGCCGACGCCGACGCTCGGCTCACGGCCGAGACCGACACGCGGTCGCGTCCGCGCGTCGTCGCCCTGCTGTTGGAGTTAGTCGAGTCGCTGTTTGAGCCGTTGCAGCTGTTGTTGATCGTGGTTGGTGTGCTTTCGGCGGTGTTCGGCCAGCTTGGTGACGCGATTGCGATCTTTGTGATCATTGCGCTTGTCGCGAGCGTCGAGGCAGTCACCGAAGCCCGAGCGAAGAGCGCCCTCAGAGCGTTGCGTTCGCTGAGCGCCCCTACCGCTCGAGCGCGGCGCCGTGGGACCGTCCGAACGATTGCCGCTGAGCGTGTGGTCGTGGGCGACGTGCTGGAGATCGAGGCGGGGGATGTGATCGCCGCAGACTGTCGCGTCGTGAGCGCCGCGGGCCTCGCGATCGACGAGTCGGCGCTCACCGGTGAGCCGGTGAGCGCTGCCAAGGGACCGGCCGCGGTCGCGATCGATGCGCCGCTCGCGGAGCGTTCGTCGATGCTCTACGCAGGCACGGCTGCGCGCGCGGGAAGCGGCGTGGGACTGGTCGTTGGCGTCGGAGCGCAGAGCGAGATCGGACGGCTCGGACAGCTGGTGGCCGACGCCAATGAGCCTGCCACCCCGCTGCAACGCGCAATGAGCGAACTCGCCCGTGCCGCGCTGGTGCTAGCGCTGGCGGCGAGCGTGCTCGTGCCGCTGATCGGCGTGCTGCGCGGCCGGCCAGTACGCCAGATGCTGCTTGACGGGTTGACGCTCGCGTTCGCGACGATCCCGGAGGAGCTGCCGATCCTCGTCACTGTCCTGGTTGCGGTCGGTGGTTTGCGGCTGGCCAAAAGAGGGGTGCTGCTGAGAAAGCTGCGTTCAGCCGAGGCGATCGGAGCGATCACGGTGCTGCTGACCGATAAGACCGGCACCCTGACCGAGAACCAGCTACGACTCGAACGCGTCGAAAGCGACGTGAACCTGCGCGTGCTCGACACCGCGGTCGCGGCATTGGGCGGCGCGACCGCGCAGGATCCGCTTGATCGCGCGCTTGCTGACGCACCCCACGGCCCCCTGCCTCCGGGGCCAGCGCGGCGTTTTCCCTTCGACCCGCAGCGTAAGCGCGAAAGCGCTGTCTGGAGCGGTCCTGATTCTCGGTTCGTGGCCGTCAAGGGCGCCCCCGAGGCCGTGCTCGCGGCCTGCGCGATCACCGAAGCCGAACGCGAACCGTTGCTGCAGCGAGTCGCTGAACTCGCGCGCGACGGGCTGCGGGTGATCGCGGTTGCCGCTCGCCACACCGACCAGCCTCCGCGCGACGCGCAGGACGCCGAGCGAGAGCTGTCGTTCGTCGGCCTCGCCGCTTTCGTGGATCCGCTCCGTCCGGGCGTACACGAGGCGGTCCGGATACTGGCCGGCGCTGGCGTGCGGACGATCATGGTCACCGGCGATCATCCCCTCACCGCCCAGGCCATCGCCGACCAAGCCGGCCTGCACGCCGGCAGGGCCCTGCTGGGTGGCGACAGGCTCCAGCAGCTCGACGATCAAGCCCTTGCAAAGCTCCTGGCCGGCGACGCCGTGATCGCCCGCGCCACCCCTGCTGACAAGTTGCGCCTGGTCAGAGTTCTTCAAAAGTCCGGAGAATCGGTCGCGGTCACCGGCGACGGGGTCAACGACGCGCCTGCTCTCGCCGGCGCTGACGTGGGCATCGCGATGGGCGCCCGCGGTACCGATCTCGCTCGTCAGGCCGCCGATCTGATCCTCACCGACGACGCGTACCCCACGATCGCGCACGCCGTCGCCGGCGGCCGCGGACTGGGTGCACAACTCCGCCGGGCGGTCGCGTTCTACCTCGGCGCAAAGGTTGCGCTCGTGACCGTCGTGGCCATCCCGCTTGCCCTCGGTCTCCCCGCCCCGTTTCACCCCGTCCACATCGTCCTGCTCGAGCTGTTCATGGACCTCGGAGCGTCCGTCGCGTTCGTCTCAGAGCCCACCCCATCAGACGCGATGACTCGAGAGCCGCGTAACCCCGCCGCGCGTTTCCTCGACAGTCCCGAATTGACGGCAATCGTCGCCACGGCGTTCGCGTTGACCTTGGCTGTGCTTCCGGCCTTCCTGCTCGTGCGCTCGAGCGCCGGCATCAAGACCGCCACCGCTGCAGCGCTGACCGCCTGGCTCGTCGCTCACGCCGCGATTGCTTGGACTCTTCGCGTCGACCCCCGGCAGGGCTGGGCGCAAAATGTCGCCTTTCCGACCTGGGCGCTTGTTGCCGCGGTGACCGGCCTCATCTTCGGGCTCACTCCCGCGACGCACCTGCTCGGAATCGAGCCGCTCGATCCTGGGGCGTTCGCGATTACCGCCGTGACGGCAACCCTCGGCGCCGCTGTCGCTGTTTTCGCCCGAAAAGCCCTCGCCCTCCCCAAACGGCTGTAGCCATGCCCAACAGCTACGACGCGCTACCAACGCCCCAGCCCAATGCCCGACGCGACAGCGACGACGCGCTCCTCGCAGACCTCACCGCACCGCCCTCACTCGAGGACGCCCAGGAAGCGTATGACTACTGCACCGGCGCGGAGCCGAACTCCCGCGGCACAAGCGCCGTGAACGCAAAGAAGCCGAGCAAATGGCGGTCCGCTGGAAAAAACGGCTCGCTGCCGCCCGACGCGAAAGAAACGGCTCCGGCCTGTTGGACCAGCTACTCGACGCGCTCGGCATCCAATGGCGGCCAAACCTTCGCCGGATCAAACGACTTGGCGTGCTTGTCCTTGGCAGCCTGATGTTGATTCTCGTGCTGCTGCTCGTCCTCATCGGCACTTTCTGGCACGACATCGCACCCGTCGTCAACACGCTGTTCAACCAGGGCAGCGACGGCGGTGGCGGATAATGCCCCGCCAAGTCCGGGATCCAGAGTTCACCCAAGACGAGAGTCGCAGCAGATCGATCGCTCAAGCAGCTGCGCCGCAAGAGCTACATACACCCCACATCCTGCAAGCCGGAGCACCAGAGCGTGCCGCTGCTCTCGATCAAGACCGCTGAGCAGCGCCGGACGGCGACACGCTCGCGGGCTTGGTCATGAGCGCTGCCCCCGTGCCGCGACTCCGACAGATCAGAAGCTGCTGCGCGGGCTTGTCTCGAATACGTCGCTGGCCTGGAACTTCGTCGCCACCATGATCTTCGTCCTCGCCGCCGATCGAACGCATACCTCCGCTCGTAAGCTCACAAGCGGTAAAGCGCATAGCAGAAGCCCATCGGCCGAACGCGCTGCGGCTATCGAGGGGGAGCAAGGCGCTGCCCGCGGACTCCTGCTTGACGAGATCCTCCGCCGGTTTCTGACGCTCGCTGAGTGGCGTCATCGCTTGCTCAAGCGGGGTCAGACCGCTCCGCCGCGAGCGAGTGCACAACCAGCGCCAGGCGCGCTGCCCGTCACGCTGTGATCGCGCTCGACGCCCTACCAAGGCGACGACTGCTGCCTGGCGGTCATCGCTGTCCGTGATGATCGAGCAGGAGGTGATTGTGCTCGCCGCTCCCCTTGGATTCTGGCAGCAGCTAGCGCGCTCGCGTCAAAAGGTCTTCCACTAGCCCTCGACTGAGCCAACCGCGCGAGCATCGCGAGTCGTCTCTCGTGTTCGAGTGCCGCCGGGAGGTCAGGAATGATCGATCTTGTGCCCTGAGGGCGCCAGTACGTACCAGCCGGCGCCGAATTGCTTAAGCCCCTGGCCGTAGGCGTCTTTGGCATCGCCATCCTTGACGTAGTAGTAGAGCGGATGGCCTTTGTAGGTCACCTGCACACTGCCGTCCGATCGCTTGATCGTGCCAAGGTCAGCCGCAAGCGCCCCGGCAACTGCCTTCGGGTGGCCGGCCGTGGTCACCGGCGGCCAGACCGCCGCGCACGCACCCGAACAACTCGAGGTAGACCCTTTATCGGCCTCGAAGAGATAGACCGTCAGTCGCTTTGGGCCCGCCCCAAGCACGGTACCCAGCTTGTTGGGCTTGCTCACGACGAGCGCCACGGGCGCTGAGCTTGCAGCCGCCGTACTCCTAGCGGCACCGTATGCGCCCTGCGCGGAAGTACTCGCAGGCGGCGAGCTCGCCGCACTCGAAGAGCTCGAACTGCTGCTGCTGCCACAGCCGGCTAATAAGGCTGCGGCGATGATCGGTCCGACAATGCCGACGGTTGCTCTCTGCACTAGTCCTCCCAGACGCGTTCGGGGCTGTGAAAGTAATAGACGCCCAACGGGCGCATTTCTTCCCGGCCGACCGCTTTCAAGATCGACACGGCGCCAGGGCCCGGCCGCCCCACCGCCACCTGCCCCGGAGACAAGCAGCTGCGGATCGAATGGTTTTGAGGGCCTACGCTCTCGCGATGGCAGAGGCCCCTGTTCTGACCGGCGCGGCTGATGCTGCGGGCCAGCAGCGGACGACCGTGGTGTCGATTTTCACCGCGTCGTCGTTGATGGTGCTGATGCTCGGTGTCGGCCTGGCCACCGCCAGCCTCGGCCTGATCTCGACCGGTATCGAGTCCACCGGGGATGTCGTGGCTGCCGTTGTCACGTTCTTCGCCGTCCGGGTGGGTGCTCGGCCGGCTGACGAATCTCACCCGTTTGGCCACCGGCGCGCCGAGAACCTCTCTGCGCTGGCGGAGGCGTCGATCCTGCTCGGGGGTGGATTCATCGTCGTCATCGAGGCCGTTCAGCGGCTGATCGGCCACGGAAGCTCGCTGTCGGCGCGGTGGTACGTGTTTGCGGTCATCAGCCTCGCAATCGTGGTCAACGTCAGCCGCGCGGTGATCGCCCGTCGCAGCGCCCGTCGATACAGCTCCGCTGCGCTGCGCTCCAACTCGTTTCACTTCGCCAGCGACGTCGGCGGATCGATCGCGGTGCTGATTGGCCTGATCGCTGTGCGCGCCGGGTTTCGTGACGGTGACGCGATCTCGGCGCTGATCGTTGCCGGCTTTATCTTCACCGCAGCGGGTCGCCTCATCTTCGAGAACACTCGGGTTCTGATGGACAGTGCGCCCGTCCATGCCCAGGCTGTCGCCCGGGACGCGCTCGCCGCTCTGAGCCCCGCGATCGAACTTGACCGGCTCCGGCTGCGTGAGTCCGGCGGTCGCTACTTCGCCGATGTCGTTGTCGCGATCCCCCCAGGTCAAGCCGTGGTCGAGGCTCACGCTACCGCTGACCACGTCGAGCACGCGATCGAGCAGGTGCTGCCCAACAGCGATGTCGTCGTGCATGTCGAGCCGCGACAACGTGGCCTGACTCTCCGCGACCGGGTTCTCGCGATCGCGCTCAGCGAACCGGCCGTTAGTGAAGCCCACGACATCACCATATTTGACCACGGCGATCAGCACAGCGTGTCCTTGCATCTCAAGCTCCCCGCCGACAGCTCCCTGGCGACCGCCCACGAGATCGCCGAACGCGTCGAGAACGCGATCAGATCTCTGCCCACCGTCAGCGACGTCCGCACCCATCTTGAACCGCTTGAACAGCCCATCGCTGCCGACCCGTCAGCTGGCAACAACCCGGACGCGCTCGAAAGGATCAAGACCGTGGTCGAGCGATACGCGCACACGTATGCCCACGACCTGCGCTTGCTCCCCACTCAGGCAGGCGACGTGCTCTTCATGACTGTCTCGGTCGGCGCGACCGCCTCGCTCACCCAAGCCCACCGGCTCGCCAGCGAACTCGAAGAACAACTCCGCCACGAGCTCCCCTCCATCGCCGATGTCGTCGTCCACACCGAACCCTGACGCGACGGCCCCAGCACAACGGTTCTGACCAGACAAGCGACGCTTCGCTCATTGCGGAGCTCGCCGGCCGAAAGACAGCGGGCCGCAGTTCGACGCCAGGCACGATCGCTCCCCCATCCACGAAGGTCTAGTCACGCGATCAACGCTGGGGACGAGGGTTCCGCTTGTAGCGGCTCTCGAAACGCAAATGCCGGAGCGCTCACGAGCAGTCGCCACACGTTTTGACGAACGTTAGAATGAGTGTGTGGCTGATGATCGCTGTGATCTCCTGTGTCTGGACCTTGAAAAGGCCGAGCGGCTGCGCCACGGTCGTCTGGACCAAGACGTAGCGGTCACGCTCGCGGCTCAGGCGAAGGCGCTCTCTGATCCCACTCGTCTGATGATTGCCGTGGCCCTGGGGGCGACCGATGAGCTGTGTGTGTGCGATCTCGCCTGGGTGACCGAACGCGCTGACAATCTCGTCTCTCATCACGTCAGGATGCTGCGGTCGCTCGGTCTGGCACGCAGCCGCCGCGACGGCAAGATGGTCTTGTACTCGCTCACATCATCTGGCCGGCGGTTGCTGACCAGTCTCTTGGACAGCGCCGAGACGGTTGCATGAGCACGACTGAACTGCCCATCTTTCAGGCAGCCGCTCGACAGGGCGAGACGCCCGTCCGCAGCGAAAGGTGGCTGCGCGCCGCCCGGCGCGCCAAGGCGCTGGCCTGGGCCAGCCTTGCCTGGATGAGTGTCGAGGGCTTCGTCGGCATCGTCGCCGGCTTGCAAGCCCACAGCATCGGGGTGGTCACATGGGCGGCCAGCTCGTTTGTCGAGCGCTCGCCGCGCTGATCGTTGTCTGGCGCTTCACGGGCCGACGGACCCTCTCAGCCACCAGCGAAGCCCGAGCACAACGCTGGGTGGCCGCCAGCTTCTTTGTGCTCGCCCCGTTCTTCGTCGCCGAGGCGATCCGCAAGCTCATCGACGGCGGCGACACTCACGTCACCGTCCTCGCGGTCGCGTTGACGATCAGCGCGATCGTGTTGATGCCTTTGTTGGGCTGGGTCAAGCTGCGTCTGGGACACGAGCTCGACTCCGGGGCCAGGTCCGGGGAGGGGATCCAGAACTTGATGTGCGCTGTCCAAGCCGCCACGGCACTGATCGCGCTCGCCGGAGCGGGAATCGGACTTTCCTGGCTTGACCCGGTGCCCTAGTAGTCACCCAGGAAGTAGCCGCGGGCGAACGGGGCGGCGAGGTTGTTGAACGGGTCGTTGAACGTGGAGGGCGCCGCGAACGTCGGAGCGGCTGTGCTGCTGCCCGGCGTCGTGGCGTGCCGCAGGAAGTAATCCGTCGACTCGTTGCCGTAGATGGGGTTAAGGAACTGGTGTAGGAGACGGCCATCGTCCCGTCAGGCCGCACGAACACGCTTGGATTGAACTGCTGCTCCGCGCTCGGGCTCACCGCGGCGGGGGCGCTCCAGCTCGCGCCCCCGTTGCTTGGGTCACCGGCGACCTTCGGCCCTACCGCCTACGCGGCTCGTTCGTGTCGCTGCTGCTCTGGGAGGGCCGCAGCCTGACCTACGTCGCCGAACAGGCCGGACACTCGGTCGCGACGCTGGCGCGCCACTACGCCGGGACGATGCGAGAACTCGAAAACGAGCCCCGCGTCCCCGCCGCCGAGGCCATCCAAAACGCCCGTGACGAGATCTGCGGGACGCACTGAGGACGCACTCTGCGGATCTGCCAATAGCTCAAAGGAGGCGAATTCCCTGCAAACAC
>JALYZB010000388.1 GCA_030945945.1 Actinomycetota bacterium
ATCCGTACCGCCCGCCTCGCCCTTGTGGACGCCACCCGCCAAACCCTCGCCAACGGCCTCGCCCTCCTCGGCATCCACGCCCCGAGCGTGATGTAGATGCATTGAACCACGAAGGCACGAAGAGCACGAAGGGGAGAGGAGAAAGAAAGGAAAAGGTTGGTTGATCCTTTCTTATCGTTTTCTTCCCTATTCCTTCGTGCTCTTCGTGCCTTCGTGGTTCAGATTCCCTGAAGGGTGGTGCGTATGAGCATCGAAGCGGCGGGGGGGCGGAATCGGTTGCAGGAGGGGCCGGTGACGCCGGTGCTCGCGCCGCTCTGGTTGGGGTCGGAGGCGCCGGGGGTGGCGAACGGCCCGGCGACGCTTGATCGTGCGTTGCGCGCCCACCTCGCGGGGTGGGGGGCGGATGGGATCGGGCCGCGCCTGCACCCCTCGATCCGCCTCGACGGGCCGGAGGAAACCCCGGCGGCGGGCGGCGACACGCACTTCAAGCACCTCGAAGCGGTCTCCGGCTTCTGTCGCACGCTGGCGTCGCGCGTCACCGACACCGTGCGGTCGGGCGCGCTCGCGCTGGTGATCGGCGGCGACCACGCGATCAGCATCGGCTCGATCCCCGGCGCGCGGGCCGCGCTCGGCCCCGACGCGCGGCTCGGCGTCATCTGGCTCGACTCCCACGCCGACCTCAACACCGCCGAGACGACGCCGAGCGGGCATATCCACGGTATGCCGCTCGGCATCGCACTCGGTCGGGAGCGGCACCCGGCCTTCCACATCACCGGCCCGCCGCCCTGGATTCGCGAGGAGGACGTGACGCTGATCGGCATCCGCCTGCTCGATCCGGGCGAACGGTCGTATCTGCGCGAAAGTAGGGTGCGCCTGTATCCGGTCGAGGATGTGGACGCACGGGGGATGGCGACCGTCGTGCAGGAAGCGGTGGAGGCGATGGTGGCGTCCGGCGTGGACGCGGTGCATGTCAGTTTCGATCTCGATGTGCTCGATCCGCTGGCAATGACCGCCGTCAACACGCCGGTGCCTGGTGGCGTGACCGTTTCGGCGTGCGCGGCGGCGCTCCGGCTCCTGCTCGACGCGCGCCTGCCTGTCGTCTCGGCGGACATCGTCGAACTCGACCCGACGCACGATCAGGAGTTCCGTGGCGTCCTCACCGCCGCCTACCTCACCGGCGTCCTCCTCGGTGCGACAACGCTGTAGGGAGCCGCTCTGCGGTACCCAGTCGTCGTATTCCAGACCTATAACACGCTGGCCCGGCACGAGACCGGTGGGCCAGCGCCATGTGCAGTCATCTGTTGCTCCTCCTCGCCCATAGCGTGTGGTCGCTCCTAGTGCTCAATCAGGGGACCTCTTCGGAATGAAGGTGCGGTTCGTGCAGACAGTCGAAACACGCACAAACCCGTTCGGCGATCTCGTCCGCTGTCAGCAGCCGGGCGGGTTCGACGATCCGCCGCTTGCCGTGCATCCACTTCGGCTCGATCGGGTTGAGCCACGGACTCTTGCTCGGCAGCGGACAGACAACGATCCGTACCCCCTTCGCTTCCTGCCTGACCGCCCGGTTGTGGGCCGTGATCCATCGCCGCACTTCCTTGCTCACATGCCAACTCGCGTTGTCCCACACGAGCAGCAACGCTCGCTTCCCCTGGGCTGCCAACCGCGCGCAACACCAACCGAGAAACTGCGTCGTCATCCCGCTGATCGGACGCCCGTCCACGAAACGCAGCCACAGCCGCTCGTTGCGCCGCCCCTCGGCGTCCCAGTCGCGGATCAACAGGCCATAGCAGGCGAGCGCTTTCGGGTCGGGATCGCCGCGCGCCACCGTCCGCTCGACCAACCGCAGCGGCGTGTCCCCCTCCGCCCAACTTGCCAGGTGTGGTCGGGCGATTCTGCTCCACCAGACCTCGTCCGCGAAGCCGAGCGCCCAGTCGGGACGCCTGATCGTCAACCGGATCAGCCGGTCGCGTTGCTTTTTTTTCGCGCATACGCCGGATCGGGGCTGGTGATCCAGTGCTTCGCCCGTCGCCAGCGCACGCCGAGCCGTTCCAGCGTGACCCGAATCGTCTCGCCCGTGACCCGCTCACCGGTGATTCCCTCGGTGAAACAGACCGCCGCCGCCAGATCGAGCGTCCAGAGACTGGTCGTCTGGCCGAACTGGCGCGGCGATTGGTGGAGCATGGCGCGCAGTCGTTCCGCCGCAGGCGGGCCGAAGGCGACGGCGATCCGGTGGGGACGCGATGACCCCTCGGTCAGGGAAGCAAGGCCGGACCGGTTGAAGGCATGGATGGCATTGCGGACGGTCTGATCGTCGCAGCCCAGGTGCGCGGCGATCTGCGGGGCGCGCTCGCCGCGCGCGGAAGCAAGGAGAATCTGGCAGCGACGCAGGGTGAAGGCAGCGGGTGAACGGAGCCCGGTCGTCAATGCGTCGCGTTCGGTATCCGCCAGCGGGCGGACGAAGATGGGAGGTCTCATGACCGACAGGATACCATATTCCCTATGACCTCTTCTGATCAAACACTAGCTCGTCGCGAATCGGATGAGATCCGTCATCGTGAAATCCCCCGCGACCGCCGCCGGCAGCGCGAGCGGCTCGGCATCCGGCCGCCAGTTGGGCTCGACCTGCAGATAGGAGAGGGGATCGC